>JBGUMY010000043.1:0-18483 GCA_045117095.1 Bacteroidaceae bacterium
CAAGGCTTCAGTCAGAGCATCATTAAAGGCGATAATGTCTGGCAGAATCTCTTCTTGATGAGTCAAGACTCTTTTGTTTATCATGTACCTTCGCAGGGAAAGCAAACAATCATAGTCCGAGTACTTATAACGGGTATCCTCATATTTCCACAAGATTTCTTTCTCGATACTTTGAATGTCGTAATCATGTATATCAACCATAGTCTTTGATTTTATGTTTCTGAGTGCAAAGAAAACAAAGACCTCTGCCAAATGGTGGCAGAGGTCAAAGAAAAATAATATTATTTGAGAAATAATTAAAACTTTTGTATTTCTTTCTTTAGTTCTTCTATCTCCTTGCAAATACTTTCAGTAATCTCTTTGTCATTATTGCCAAACTGAGAAAACCTTTTTGTCCCAATCCAAGCTTTTTCAGAAGTATTGTATTCCCTTCCTTTCAACATCTCCCTAATGGCAAGTACTTCGTTATCTTGAGTGTCGATATAACCTTTATAATCATAGTTAATGTGCCTTATTGCTATATATCCTTTATCTGTTATTGTTATTCCATATTTCCCACTCAGTTTATACCTATGATTTTTTTCTTCATAGGCTTCAAGATTGCATTCTAATATTACTTGTTGTACAATATCTTTTTTATCTATTTTAGAAATCGTATAACAGGTTAATGGATTATCCAAAGAATTAACCAGGTAGGAGCTCAATTGCTCCTTATCTATTCTTTTCGAAGAATTTTCTAATGCATATCCGATTACACTGCCGATGACTCTCATATTATAATCTGTATAATATCTATAATATGCAGTATGATATATTGCAATAATATGGCGGTTATTGTAGAAGCAATAAAAGACATGATAACCTGGAACAATTTCTTCCATATAAGTGATTTTTGCAACCTTTTTGAATAATAGTTTGCACTGATCACCAAGCAAAAGAACAACTTTAGGTTTAAGGATATCCATTAATTCAAGAGTTTCTTCTGCGCACTTCTCTTGATTAATCTCTTTCGGTATTTGACCTTGATGAGTAGTTCCAAAGAAGACCATATTAGTCAGAACGAATTTATCAAGGTTTTCTACCAATTCTCCCTTTCCTGCATAATTAAGTATTTTATGTAATTTATGCCATAAGTCCCATCCATACCTTCTCTTGTCTTTATCATATTTCTTAGTCATTGCATAAATTATATCCTCATCACTCATTCCGTTAAAGCAAGGATTCCCCTTATATAAGAAATCTGAGGATATCTTATCTTTTAAGGACCATTCTGAGAAACGGCAACCACATCCTGGGTTAATGCCAATTATCATTAGTTCACATTTATTCACCCTCGATAAATCTGACTGATTATAGAATGATGTAGCTATGTCTTCACCAACTTGCTTCACCTGTTCTAAATAACAATTAACTGTCTCTTTAGCCCATTTTACAATTTCTTCTTGAATATTCATAACTTTGTCTGGATCATTAATTAGAATTCATCAGTTTGGTAGATTTGTTTCACAGTTATCTCATCCTGATCTAACTGGTAGAGCCCAGAAGGTAAATCATCTTGGATTTCCTCCTTCTCATAATAATCCATGCCCTCGTCTACTAAGACTTTCTTATAAAAATTTTGCTCATCTTGATCGATTCTACCATTAAAACCTTGGGGAATCTCAAAAGACTCGCCATCATTTACTTCTATGTGATAAGCTTCCAAACCTTGTTGTTCTAAAAGCTCTCTCTCATTAGTGTCATCATAATAGTCGAGACCATAATCTTCGCAAATACTTTCAATGGTTGGCATTATCAATACGTGCATAATAAAACAAATTAAAAGTTAAACAATTTGCAATATTTCTATTGCTATCCAAGCACCGGATTAATTACACATTTTGCTGATTAATCAAGTTCACCACGACTTTCACCATCACATCCTTCTCCTCAGTCCTGCTCTCGGCAATCATCAAGGTTAGGGCAACAAGGGTGTTATCGGCCAGTCGCTTTGAGCCGTCCTTGCGATAGAGAATGCGGTTGTTGTTGAGAAACCAAAGGAAGAGAGTTGCGGCAATTCGTTTGTTGCCATCGCTAAAGGAATGGTTCTTCGTGACCAAATACAGCAGCATGGCAGCCTTCTCCTCTACACTGGGATAGAGTTCTTCGCCTCCAAAAGTCTGGTATATCTGCCCAATACTGCTTTTGAACGAATCGTCCTTCTCATTGCCAAAGAGAACAGAGCCACCAAACTTTTCCCGCAAACCATTAATAGCCTCCATGGCATTCTCATAAGTTGCATGGAAGGGTTCGTCTTTTGTGGTTTTATCAATGGCAAGCCGCTCATAGTCGTAATTATCGAGCGTGTCAAGGGCGTAAGTATAGTCAGTCACCACTTCGAAGAGGGCATTGGTCTCATCAGTAGAGAGCAGAGGCTGATTCTGGATGGTGCGTCCAAGCATACCTACCAACTGGCGCAGTTCGCCAATCTGTTCTTTGCGGATGCGTTCGTTCACGGCATAACCTTTAACGAGGTAATCTTTGATTATCTTGCGTGCCCAAATACGGAAAGCTGTACCACGTTTGCTTTTAACGCGATAACCAACCGAGATGATAACGTCAAGGTTGTAACACTTTACTTTTCGGGCAACCTTTCTGTTTCCTTCATTTTGAACTGTCAAGTATTCCTTGACTGTTGCCTTTGGCTCCAATTCACCTTCCTTAAAAACATTGCCAACATGAAGGCTTACATTTTGTTTTGTGGTTTGGAACAATTCCACCATCTGAGCCTGTGTAAGCCACACAGTTTCATTCTCCAGTCGGACATCAATCTGTGTCTGGCTGTCCTCTGTCTGATAAATAACAATCTTCAGATCTTCTTTCATACTTTCCTTTTTTCTAAGTGCAAAGATACTACTTTTTATTAATATAGTACACAAGAAAGAAAAATGTTACACTCTTTTTTACAATATTTCTCTTGCAATCCACGCACATGCTTCTGCGTCGGCAAGGGCATGATGGTGATTCTCTAAGCAGTAGCCACAAGCTTGGGCAACCGTTTGCAATTGGTGGTTCGCCAAGTGAGGCAGGACTCGGCGTGAGACACAGAGGGTGTCGTAGAACTCATAGTCAGGATAGTCCATCTGATAGACACGGAACACAGCCTTCAGGCACCCCTCATCAAAAGGCTTGTTGTGAGCCACAAGAGGTAAGCCCTCTATCAGAGGTTCTATCTGTGCCCACACTTTGGGGAACACGGGAGCATCGTCAGTATCTTCATGGCAGAGACCATGAACTTGACTGCACCAGTAGTTATAATAGTTCGGCTCTGGCTGGATGAGAGAGTAGAATGAATCCACAATCTCACCATTGCGAACAATGACAATACCAACAGAACAAACTGAGCTGCGCTCGTTATTAGCCGTTTCAAAATCTATAGCTGCAAAATCTTTCATTTTTGGTCTTCCTTGTATTTAGATAATATTGGCTGCACTCGACAAAAATCAAACACGTTTGTTTTTGTTCTCGCTGGCACTATATTTGTTCCACATTCTCTTTATCTTACTGGCAATTTCCTTGCGGAGCCAGAGAGGTTCGAGCACTTCCATGTCCTCGCCGTTCCAAAGCAACTCCTGCTGGAAGTCGAACTCAGGACGGAGGTTGAATGTGAAGATGCTATATTCCTCATTGCGTTCTATCTCTTCCTGCGACTCATGCATCTTCAGATCACGGATATAGTTGGCCTGGCCTGCTGATACCTTCAACTTGACTGGCTGGATTTTAACAGACTGTTCGGCAATGATGCCAAAACAGCCATCAAAGAACTCCTTGGCTGTCCAGTCCTTAGGCATCTCGAATGTCTCGTCTTTGGCATGAAGATATTTGATGCGGTCAAGGGAATAGATGCGTGGGCCTTTCTCGTAGTAGTAAGAATAGGTGCTTCGAGCGACCATGTACCAACGCTGGCGGAACAGCTTCACACAATAAGGCTGCACATCAAAATTGTTTTCCTCATCCTTCCAATAACTGTGATAGGTCATGTTTAGCACACGGTTTTCCTTCATTGCTTCGATGATAGGCTGTAGATAGTCTTGACCTGACGGCACGTATTCCAGAATGATACGGTCTTTGATGCTCTGGCTGTTTGCTAAGGCATTGCTCACACAGAATGTATTGTAGAGCCAAGAACGGAGTCCATTCTTGCTGATGTCCTCTTCATTATCAATGAAGTAACGGTACTCACCACGCCCTTCATTGGCGATGTTGATGCCAAACATATCCCAGATGACATAACGCCAGTTATCGAAGGTGCGTTTAGGAATATCCACACCTCTGCCGATGTCATCGCGAAGCCATAGCTCGTTCAGTTCCTTGAACGAAATCTTACGTCTTCGATAGATGGTCTCTATCACCCAGACGTATTTTGTTATCAAACTTTGTCCTCTGTCGTTGTCCATATTTTTTTGTTTTTTCTGCAAAAGTATGACAAGGGTGCGCCAAACTGTGGCAGAGGTTCTTTTTTTTTATCTCTGTAGATATTGTCATTTGTTGGGGGCAAAGATATACAAAATGTCGGCAATTACCACGTCTTTTGTCGATATTTTGAACAAACAGATCCAGATAATCATTATTATTCGTCTTTTTGATAAAATCAAAGTGGTATTTTGACTTTTATCGGTGTTTCAACCATTGATAGTACAAAATGGTACAAAGCTCGAATAAATAGCTTAAAGAAGTCATTGCCCCCCGTTCTTATAGGCATGAACATAGGTTCGATGGCCGATGAACCTATGTTCGTTGCCTCTTGAACCTATGTTCGTGGATATATGGGGCACAACTTTTCATCCTTCACAAACACTTCAAGCTATCGTATTGTTCCATCACAGACACACCGCTTGCTAATTGGTTAATTTGGAGGCTTTTGCAAAACGGATGTTTGAAGATAATTGAATAATATGCCAAGAAGCACAAAGGGGAGGGGACTATTGTATATTGGTACAACACCTAAATATTACTTCAAAGACTTGGGCCTGCGAAATGCCATTCTGTTGTTCCGCCAGACCGAGGAGAACCACCTAATGGAGAACGTAATCTACAACGAGATGCGCCATCGTGGATTCCTTGTCGATGTGGGCAATGTGCATGTCCGTCTGAAGGACGAGAACGGCAACTGGCAGCGCATAACGTTGGAGGTGGATTTTGTTTGTAATCTGGGCTCGCGTCGTTACTATCTACAGTCGGCTTACAAGTTGCCCGATGAAGAGAAAATGCAGCAGGAGAAGCGTTCGCTGCAGCAGATTGGTGACTCGTTCAAGAAGATTGTGATAGTGGGTGAACGCATGAAACTGCGACGTGATGATCTGGGTATAGTGCTGATGGGAATCTACGAGTTCCTTGAAGACACCAAGATGTTGGATGCTTAAAATAGAAAAAGTGTTCCCCAAGGTTATTGGGTTATTTAGTTATTTGGTTATTTTTTTGTTTTTGAAAGTTGGGGAGGAAGGATTGGGTGATAGATGATGCTTCTTGAACCTCTTTTTTGCAGATAATATGAAAAAGTTGGATTTGTTTTGTGGTTATCCGAAAAGTTTGTACCTTTGCAAGCAGAAAATATAATGAATGACTATGGCAGATTATCTTGACAAGTTGAATGAGAAAGATGATTCTTCAATCGCGCAAGAGCCCGTTGTTTCAATGAATGTACGACAGACGATGGATTTCTTGGATAGGCATTATGATCCTAATGCCACTATTGAGAATGGTATGTCACTTCATGAGGGATTTGACTTGTTGCGTGCAAGAATTGAGATGAAGATGTATGAAAAAGATCGTGTTGTCTCATGAGTTTGTGGACGAATTGGAAGAGGGCACATTACTAACAACCATGTTTCTGGGCAGTATTTTAATGAGGAGTCATCATTGTCAATTCATCAGTAATAAAAGGATGACTGGATAAAGCCCCCAAGGTTATTTGGTTATTCGGTTATTTGGTTATTTTTTTTGTTTTTGAAAGTTGGGAAGGGAACGGAAGACAGAATGGAGGGTGAAAATTCACTCTTCATCAGTTATTTTATGCTAAAAACTTAATTTTTAAGTTAATTATTTGGCTGTTTAAAAAAAAGAGCATACTTTTGCAGAAAATAACTTAAAAGTTAAGAAAAGGAATGAAAATGGAGTTGATGAAACAAGACTACAGCATAGAACTGTTGGAAGAATATGAGAACGTCAATTTCTACAGCATTCACCTGAAAGATGAAGAACTGACGGAAATGGAGAATTTCTTTGTGAAGTTTCCTGAAGGGTGCGAGTATGATGAAGAGATAGATGTGGTCATTTCTTGGCTGGATAAGATTGCAGAGAAAGGCGCATTGGAACGCTATTTCCGTCCTGAGGGGAATTATGGCGATGGTGTAGGAATGATTCCCATTGATGTTGGGAATAAGATACGTTTATATTGCTTGAGATTGTCAGATAAGATTCTCATATTTGGGAATGGAGGCGTGAAAGATGCTGCTAGATGGGAAGATAGCGAGACATTGGCACCATACGTGAAACTGCTCATTGACACGAGCCGGTTCATCTCGTCAAGAATAAAGGATGGAACTATCGTGTTGGTTGATAAGGAAATAGTTGGAAACTTAAATTTTTCGAGATATGAAAAGGAGTCGCATACTTGAGGAAAGACGGAAAAGCGTGGATCCAGAGGTTCGTAAGTCCGTAGATTTGTCCTTTCAGATAGTGGACAGGATTCATCATGTTTTGGCTGCCAAAGGCCTGAAACAGAAAGACCTTGCAGCTTTGTTGGGAAAAAGTGAGGCGGAAATCAGCAAATGGATGAGGGGCACTCACAATTTCACGATTGACACGCTGGTTTCAATCGAGGAAGCTCTGGACACTCCTATCGTGCAGGTATTTCAGCATGAAATGGTTATGTGCTAAAGACGCATTCCTCCCTCTATGGTTGACTTGAATCTGCAATGCATGACATCGCGGGAGATTGCCGAAATGCCCGACAAGCAACACAAGAACCTGGATGCGAGACATCAGAAACATGGAGCCAGCATGGGAAAAAGTGCAAGGGCGCAAATTTGCGCTCTCGTCCAAAACCTACGATCTCTAAAGTTCTATTCATCCTTGCCGTATGCTTACACAGAGCAGGGCATAGGACAACTTTCAACTGTTGTGCATAGCAAAACCTTTTTAATTTCCCCAAAAGGTTATTTGGTTATTCGGTTATTTGGTTATTTTTTGTTTTGGAAGTTGGGGGAGACCCATGATGAAGTCCTTATTGTTGCCCCGACTCATCCATTCACACGAGAAGAATTTAGTTCAAAGGTCTTAACATCCACGATTCGGCACTCTTCGATTTGTTTCAGTATCAACAAATCTTGATCTCCTGTAACAAGATAGTCGGCTTTGGCGTCTATGGCCAATGCCAATAGATAATCATCAGCCTTATCCCTGCAAAGCTGAACCTGAGATTTTGGAGTAAACTCTTCGCCAATGAGTTGCATGAACTCTATTAAGGAATTCACTTCATCTTGCGGAAAGTACTTCGCAAATTTGGGACGCGATGTGACATCTTGGATTTCTTCAAGGAGGTCTTGGCAAAGAATCAGTTGGATGCGCTCGTTGCTCAACAGGTCAACAAGACGAGAAAGCCTTCGGCCAATCAGAAAGCTAATCCAACAGTTGGTATCAACAATGACACGCAGTTTAGACTTTCTTGGCATAGCGTTCACGTCTTACAGCCTTCACTTCTGCCATTATATCCTCATCAGAAATCTCGTCCGTATGGAATACATCAAGAAAATGATCCAATTCTGCACGAATGTTCTGACGAGTCAAGGCTTTGCCAAGTCGCAATTGGGAACGAACTGGCATTTGCTGTAGTAGAAACAGCATCTGATTGTAGCTGATATTAATCGTTGCATTCATGTCAAGTCATCTTTGATAAACGCTGCAAAGTTAAGCACAATTTTCGAATAAACAAATAAAACCACAATAAAATGAGTAAAATTGATCGTACAGGTTATTTGGTTATTTAGTTATTTGGTTATTATTTTTGTTTTTGCAAAACGTATGTTTGAAGATCATTGAATAATATGCCAAGAAGCACAAAGGACATTTTTGTTAAAAAAAGGTTGTTTTTCAATCTTTTTTGACGAAATATTTGCGAGAAATCTCAAAAAGGTGGATATTTGCACATGAATAGAGCCTGATGGAGCGTGCGGATGTTGAGCTCTATGGAGTCTTAGTTCAGTAATTACTAACACAAACCGATGAAACCTATGGTGAATGATATGAAGCAAGACGGCCACGGTCAGAACGGTGGCATTCAGAGCCCCCCAAAGGTGAATATTTATGAGGAGGCCAGCCGTTGTCTGCTGTGCCAGGATGCACCTTGTACGCAGGCTTGCCAGACGGGTGACCCTGCTCGTGCTATCCGCGCGATTCGTTTTGATAACCACAAACCAGCCTTGCAATGGGTGAAGGACTGTTCTGATGCCGACTTGGAACGAGCGGAACAGGCTTGTATCCATTATCATGGGCCTATCCGCATCAAAGAGATGTTGCGCAGCATCCATCCTGACGATGTGGATGAGAGTCATTATCCTGCGCTCGACATTACCTTCTGTGGCATCCACTGTGAGAATCCGTTTTTCTTGGCCTCATCGGCTGTCTGCACCAACTACGAGATGGTGGCACGTGCTTTTGATGCTGGTTGGGCAGGCGTCTTCTACAAGACTATCTGCATGCAGGATATTGAGGAGGTGTCGCCACGCTTTGATGCGATGCACAGCAATGCCATACATGGTGACTTTTATGGTTTCCGCAATATGGAGCAGTTGAGTGAGAATCTTGTGGAGGAGGACCTTGACATTCTGAGGCGGCTGAAGCAAAACTATCCTACGAAAGTGGTGGTGGCTTCCATCATGGGACAGAACGAGGATGAGTGGATGGCTCTGGCGAAGATGGCGGAAGAGGCTGGCTGTGACGCTGTGGAGCTGAACTTCTCTTGTCCACAGATGAAACATGAGGGCATGGGAAGTGACGTGGGGCAGAGTCCTGAGTTGGTGAAGATCTATACCGCCTGTGTCAAGAACAGCGTGAAGATACCTGTTATTCCGAAGATGACTCCCAATATCACCCATATCGCTGAACCTGCTGCGGCTTGTGTTGAGGCTGGCGCTGATGCCATTTCGGCCATCAATACTATTAAGTCGGTGACGATGACTATCGATGCAGAGGTGGCGGGACAACGTACCATATCGGGCTATTCTGGACGTGCTGTCAGACCGATTGCCCTGCGTCATATTCTGGAATTGGCACAGGAGTTGGAAAATACGGAGTTGAGTGGCATTGGTGGCATTGAGACGTGGCGTGATGCGATGGAATTTATCCAGTTGGGATGCAACAACGTGCAGGTGTGTACGGCTGTCATGCAGTATGGTTATCGTATCATCGATGACCTCATCCTTGGCCTCCAGCGTTATCTTGCCAAGCGAGGGCTTTCTTCGCTTCAATCCCTTGTGGGAGAGCGGTTGCCCAAATTCCAGAAGCCTGATCATCTGGATCGCCAGACCATCATTTATCCCAAGTTCGACAAGACGCTTTGTGTGGGTTGTGGGCGTTGCGAGGTGTCGTGTAGTGATGGTGGTCATCAGGCCATCGTTTTCAATCATGACACACGTCTCCCCCATCTGGTAGGCACCAAATGTGTAGGTTGTCATCTCTGCCGCCTCGTCTGTCCCACTGGAGCCATCGGCCTGTCTAAACGAGTCAGCAAGAAGAAGTGAGAGAGAAAGGATGGGATGTAAATAAAAATGAGTTGCCAAACGGCAACTCATTCTATTTATTTATTTCCTTCCTTTTCTGCAGTAATTGAGGGCGATGCGCCATGCTCCTCTGCCGCCTAACATGGTGTAGATGCGGAGCAGGTTACCAAAGCACTTCTGGGAAAAGGTGGGGTTAAAATTGTCGTTGCGGAAGAGGGTGACTGCCTTGGCCGCCATCTTGTACTTCTTGCACTTGCCTGTGAGTTTCTCGTTCTGCAACTTGCCCAAGAGGATGCTGGTGCGTAGATAGAGTGGGTACATCAGCAGGTCGAGGTGGGGATAAAGGCAAGCCAGATGTTGGGCGTGGTAAGTGGAGAGAGGTTGCAGGATAGATGACTGCAGGTCGTTGATGGCTGCTGTCAGGGTGCGTATCAAGGCCTTGTAGTTCATGGAAAAACTCTGTCCTGTGAGGCTTTCATCGTGGATGTAAATGCTGTGGAAGGCATGGCGGGTGAACCATGAGACCTTGGGCTGGTGCAGCATGACACGTAGTCCTAATTCCCAATCGTCCCAAATGTGGCATTCTGGGTTCCATGCGCCAATGTCTTTCAGATATCTGGTGCGGAACAACATGGCTGGTGTGTTGAGCACACTGCCGAGTATCTGCACACGTGGGTCGTCGGAGGGAATGAAACTGCGGATAACCTCCTTGCCGTTGATGACTTGCTTGACGGGCAGGGCAATCATATCGATTTCTTCGCTCACCTTGGCATCTTGGAAGGTGGAGATGAAGTTGTAGTCGAACAGATCGTCGCTGTCGAAGAAATAAACCCATTCAGTCTTGCACGACTTCAGTCCTTTGTTGCGTGCAGCTGCTGCCCCAGGGAATGTCTCTCTGAGCAGGGTGACATTGGGACGGTTTTTGATGTATTGTTCACAGAACTGATAGGTTCCGTCTGTACTTTCATTGTCAACGATAATGACCTCCTTGGGGGGAATGCCTGCTCTCAGAATGGAATCAAGCGTCTTGCCAATGTGGTCGCGTCTGTCCTTGACGGGGATGATAACAGTTATATCCATGTTGTAATTCGGTTTGGTGTGCAAAGGTAAGCATTTTTAACTAAAAACTAAAAACTAAAAAACCAAAAGTTTTACTTACTTGGCATTTTTATGGATAAAAAACATCATTTTACTTTTAGTTTTCTTACCTTTGCATCAGAAATGACACATCAACTATGCGGATTCTTCTTTTAGGTGATTATTCAAATGTGCACGCCACACTGGCAGAGGGATTGAAAGCTCTGGGTCATGAGTGTGTGGTGGCAAGTGATGGTGACAAGTGGAAGGACTATGCGCGCGACATCGATTTGCAGAGAGCCTTTGGGCTTCGTGGCAACATGAGTTTCTTGTGGCGATTGATGAGGGCGTTGTCCCACATGCGTGGTTTTGATGTTGTGCAATTGATCAATCCCATCTTCTTTGAACTGAAAGCAGAAAGACTGGCTCCTTTTTATCGCTATCTGCGTCGCCACAACGGCAAGTTGGTCATGGGGGCGTTTGGCATGGATACTTATTGGGTGCAGGTGAATACCAACGAGCGCCCTCTCCGATACAGCGACTTCAACA
The DNA here is from genome assembly GCA_045117095.1 of Bacteroidaceae bacterium. Taxonomy (GTDB): domain Bacteria; phylum Bacteroidota; class Bacteroidia; order Bacteroidales; family Bacteroidaceae; genus Minthosoma. The sequence continues at coordinate 11,385 of JBGUMY010000043.1, forward strand.
TAGGTGACACCATTCGTACTGATGCTGATGCGGAATTTCATCGGAAAGAGTGGATAGGTACTCCCAAGGAGACACTCAATCGCATGATTGCTGAAGATTGTGATGGCATCGTGGCTGGCTTGTATGAGTATTGGGTGACATATAATGCTTGTAAGGGGCAAGGGGCGAGGAGCAAGGAGCAAGAGGGGGTGTTTGAGAAGAAACTGACGTTCATTCCTTTCCCGATCAAGATGCCTGAGACGTTGGCTGCTGGTTCTTATGCCAAGACGGGCAAGATCAAAATTTTTGTAGGTATCAGCAAAGGTCGAGATACCTACAAGGGTACGGACATCATGCTCAAGGCTGCTCAGGCTGTACAGGCGAAATATCCTGACCGTCTCACCCTTCAAGTGGCTGAAGGTGTGCCTTTTGCCCAATATCAAGAGATGCTTAATTCGTCGGATGCCATCCTTGACCAATTATATAGTTATACGCCTGCCATGAACTCGCTTTTGGCCATGTCGAAGGGAATCATCAACATTGGTGGGGGCGAACCAGAGAACTATGAAATCTTAGGGGAGCAAGAACTTCGGCCCATTATCAATGTGCTGCCGACCTATGAGAGTTGTTATGAAGAGATGGAGAAATTGGTGCTTCATCCTGAACGTATTCCATTGCTCCAACAGCAGAGCATCGACTATGTGAAGAAGCATCACGACTATAAGAAGGTGGCACAGCAGTACTTAGACTTCTACAATACCCTTTAACATATTATATAGTATGGGGAAGGGGTTCTCCTTTCGATGAACCATCCACCAACCAGCCTCTTTCAGCGCCCGCCACAGGGCATTGGCGGTTCCATATACATGCTTGAAGGTGGCTCCTTTGGTCTTCTGCAATTTGGGGTTCCCTGCAAATTGCGTTCCTGTCGTCACGTGGGGCGTCATCACAATCGGTTTGGGCACATAGTGTATCTGATAACCAGCATCTTTGGCATCTTTCATCCACACATCTTCCTCGCCAGCGCACAACAGCGGACTGCCCAATCCAAACCGTTCATCAAACTTGGTTGAAACCTTTCTTCTGAATGTCATCTCGACGGAACAAACATATTCGGCAGGGTAGGGGTGCAAGGGATTTCCTTCAAGGTCTAATGCCTGAAAATGAATCACGTCTGCCTCTGGATGCGCTTCGTAGGCTTCGAAGATGTTGTCAATTAGGGCATCTGTGTATCGGTTGTCATCATCTGCAATGGCCACCACATCGCTGGTTGCATGAAGTAGGGCATTGTTCCTGTTGCGGCTCAGTCCTTTGCCTTCCAAGAATGTCAGTGTCACATCTTCTCGCTCTTTCAATATGGCGGGCACTCGTGTTTTCATCTCTTCTTTCGTGTATTGCATCGACACCACATACCTGACATCGTCTCGTGGCGACATCAATACCGCTGGCACCTTCGTGATGCCTTCGTCAATCGTACAAATCAGAATGTCCAGTGTCATAACGGTTGCAAAGGTAGTGAAAACCGAGCGAAATGCAAAATAAAGCTGTAGTTATTTTCATTTCCGAGGTGCATCCTGCGTTTGGTGTAGCCAACGGTAAGAATAAATTACGGAGTAAGAATTAAGAATCAAGAATTATTGCTTACCTTTGCAAAAAAATATGACAACATAGTATGGCAGAAGAATTGAAAATCAATGCTGGCTCGAAGGAAGAGAAGTACAGAGAGTTGGTTCCACAGATACGTTCGGTGGTGGAAGGAGAAACCGATTTGATTGCAAACATGGCGAATGTGGCGAGCATGCTGCATGAGACTTTTGGTTTCTGGTGGACAGGTTTTTATAGGGTGAAGACCGAGGGGCTTGTTTTGGGGCCTTTCCAAGGGTCTTTGGCTTGCACACGCATCAAGAAAGGAAAAGGGGTGTGTGGAACGGCTTGGGAACGCGGAGAGACCATCATTGTGCCTGATGTGGATGCTTTCCCTGGGCACATCGCCTGTTCGAGCCTGAGCAGGAGTGAGATTGTGGTGCCAATGTGGCAGGGTGGGGAAGTGGCGGCTGTGCTCGACATCGACAGCAAGGAACTTGCCACGTTTGATGAGGTGGATAAGCGTTATTTGGAGGAAATAGTGAAGTGTTTATCGTCCTCTGACGGTCAAGCGGAGAATCAAAAATGAAAAAAGTGGAGTCAGGCAACAACCTGACTCCACTTTTCTTTATCGGATAAAGAGCAGTTCGCGATACTTTGGCAATGGCCAGATGGCATCGTCAACAACGAGTTCGAGCTTGTCAATCTGACGACGGATGGTGTCGAACATCGGAGCGATGGTGTCATGATAGGCGATGGCCTTCTTGTGCTCATCCTCAATCTTGTTGGCTACCTTGCGAGCAGCAACAAGTTCCTCTACCTGCGTCTCGATAGTGGCGGTGCGACGGGCGATGTCCTCGATAATCTTGAGGTTGCGGGCGTTGAGTTCGTCGGCTTTCTCAGCTGGGAAGACATTGCGCATGCGCTCCACGTTGCGGAGGAGTTGGCTCTGATAGGAAGTAGCCACTGGGATGATGTGGTTCATCGAGAGGTCGCCCAAGACGCGAGCTTCAATCTGAATTTTCTTGGTATAGGTCTCCCATTTCACCTCATTACGAGCTTCAAGCTCTTTCTTGGTCATCACGCCGAGACTTTCGAACATGGCAATGCTCTCTGGGTCGAGATAACGCTCGAAGATGACAGGGCAAGAAGTCTCCACGTCGAGACCACGCTTAGCTGCCTCAGCCTTCCACTCGTCGCTGTAACCATTGCCGTCGAAGCGGATTGGCTTGCAGGTCTTGATATCCTCACGGAGAACATCAATGATAGCGTGGAAGGTAGCGCTATGCTCAGAGTTCTCGAAGTTCTTGCTAATGACGGCTACACGCTCGTCCACACGCTTCTTGAAGTCAACGAGGGCTTCAGCCACAGCGCTGTTGAGGGTGATCATGGCGCTGGCACAGTTGGCCTCTGAACCAACAGCACGGAACTCGAAGCGGTTGCCTGTGAAAGCGAATGGGGATGTACGGTTACGGTCGGTGTTGTCGATGAGCAGTTCTGGAATCTCTGGGATATCGAGTTTCATGCCCTGCTTGCCGTCCATTGTGAAGAGGTCTTCCTTGTCTGCCTTCTCGATGTGGTCGAGGAGTTCAGAGAGCTGCTTGCCAAGGAAGGAAGAGATGATGGCTGGAGGAGCTTCGTTGGCACCCAGACGATGTGCGTTGGTAGCGCTCATGATGCTGGCCTTAAGGAGACCATTGTGCTTATACACACCCATGAGAGTCTCGACGATGAACACAGCGAAACGGAGGTTCTGTTCTGGAGTCTTGCCAGGAGCATGGAGCAGTACGCCGTTGTCGGTTGAAAGCGACCAGTTGTTATGCTTACCAGAACCGTTGATGCCTGCGAAGGGCTTCTCGTGAAGCAAAGCGCGGAAACCATGCTTACGAGCCACCTTCTTCATCAGCGACATCAGGAGCATGTTGTGGTCAACAGCAAGGTTGGTCTCCTCGAAGATTGGAGCCAACTCGAACTGATTGGGAGCCACCTCATTGTGACGGGTCTTGCAAGGAATGCCAAGTTCGAGGGCTTGAATCTCCAAGTCACGCATGAAAGCAGCGACACGCTCTGGAATAGAACCAAAGTAGTGGTCATCCATCTGCTGGTTCTTGGCTGAGTCGTGACCCATGAGGGTGCGACCTGTCAGAAGGAGGTCGGGACGTGCTGCGTAGAGACCTTCGTCCACGAGGAAGTATTCCTGTTCCCAACCGAGATTGGAAGTTACTTTCTTCACTTCAGGGTCGAAATAGTGGCAAACCTCAGTGGCAGCCACATTGACAGCCTTCAAGGCACGAAGCAGTGGAGCCTTATAATCAAGTGATTCACCGCTGTAAGAGATGAAGACTGTTGGGATGATGAGGGTGTCGTCGATGATGAAGACAGGAGAAGTTGGATCCCATGCAGAGTAACCACGTGCCTCGAAAGTGGAACGGATACCGCCAGATGGGAAAGAAGAGGCATCAGGCTCCTGCTGAACGAGCAACTTACCGCTGAACTCTTCGATCATGCCGCCTTTGCCATCGTGCTCGATGAAGGAGTCATGCTTCTCAGCTGTACCTTCTGTGAGAGGTTGGAACCAGTGCGTATAGTGAGTCACACCATTCTCTTTAGCCCATTTCATGATGCCCTCAGCCACAGCGTTGGCCACGGTGCGGTCAAGACGTGCGCCATTGTCGATGACGTCAATCATCTTCTCGTAAACGTCCTTCGACAGATACTTGTACATTTTCTCTCGGTTGAAGACATGCTTGCCGAAATACTCGGAAGGTCTCTCACTGGGTGCGATTACGTCGAGGGGCTTCTTCTTGAAAGCCTCACCGACCACTTGGAATCTAAGTTCGTTAGCCATAATTGTGTTTGTTTTTAAGTGAATGAATATTGTTTGATGAATAATTGACTATTTGTTGAGGAAATCGTTGACTTTATCAGCGGTTTGTTTGCCGCTGGCGATGGCTCTCACTACGAGACTGGCTCCGTTGGCAGCATCACCACAAACGAAGACGTTGGCGGGGTATTCTGGATGCTCGGGCTTGAGGAATCCCATGGCGAGAAGAACCAGTTCTGCCTTGATGATTTCAGGTTCACCTGCTTCGACCATGATGGGACGGCCGCCTTCGGGGTTTGGTTTCCAGTCGATGGGTTGAACACGAACGCCAGTGACATGACCGTCTTCACCCAAGAACTCGAGGGTGTTGATGTTCCAACGACGGATACACCCTTCTTCATGGGATGAGGTGGTTTTGAGGATGACTGGCCAGTTGGGCCAAGGGGTGTTGGGGTTGTGACCCACAGGAGGCTTAGGCATAATTTCAATTTGAGTGACGGACTTGGCACCTTGGCGATGCGCCGTGCCGATGCAGTCAGACCCTGTGTCGCCACCACCAATGACGAGCACGTTCTTCCCTTTAGCAGTGACACGCTCTTCTTTGGAGAACTCCATGCCAGCGAGGACGCGGTTCTGCTGGGAGAGAAGTTCGAGAGCGAGGTGGACACCTTTGAGGTCACGGCCTGGAGCCTTGAGATCGCGGGCAGTAGGAGTACCTGTGGCAACGACAACGGCATCGTATTGTTGCGACAGAGTGGTAACAGACTCGACAGCTTGGCCATAGCGGAAGGTGACACCTTCCTGCTCCATCACTTGGATGCGTCGGTCGATGATCTTCTTGTTGAGCTTGAAGTTGGGGATGCCGTAGCGGAGGAGACCGCCTGCAGCTTCGTTTTTCTCGAAAACTGTCACCTCGTAGCCCATGTAGTTGAGCGTGTTGGCAGCAGATAGTCCAGCAGGACCAGCGCCGATGATGGCCACTTTCTTTCCGTTTCTCTTGGGATGCTCTATGGTGACATATCCCTCCTGATAAGCCCGCTCAGCGATGGCACATTCATTCTCACGGTTGGTCACAGCGTCGCCTGTGGTGAGATAGAGCACACAAGCTTTCTCACAGAGGGCTGGACAAATGCGGCCCGTGAATTCTGGGAACGGATTGGTTTTCTTCAGTATTTTGTAGGCGTTTTCCCACTCGCCTCGATAGAGCGCGTCGTTCCATTCGGGGTCTTTATTGCCAAGTGGACAAGCCCAGTGGCAGAAGGGGACGCCACAATCCATGCAGCGGCTTGCCTGCTCCTGCCGGTCTTTTGTGTTCAGCGTCTGTTCGACCTCGCCGAAATCGTGAATACGGACATTCACGGGGCGATAGCCAGCCTCCTTGCGAGGCACAGTCAGAAATGCTTTTGGATTTCCCATATCTTTGTCTTTATCTTTTTCTTGTTCTTAATAATCCCTTTGTATGTCAGCAATCTTCTCATGAAGTCTCGCCATCTGCTCTTCTTGCAGCACACGCTTGTACTCGATAGGAACGACTTGGATGAAGTCCTCAATCACACGGTTCCAATCATCAAGCATACGTCCTGCGAGGGCACTGCCTGTGTGGAGATAATGCTGACGAATCAGTTCGAGCAATTCCTTGCGGCTCACACTGTCCTCCACAAGACCGAGCTCCACCATGTCCATGTTGCAGAAGTAGTCGAACGTGTGGTCGGGGTCGTAAACGTATGCCACACCGCCACTCATACCAGCGGCGAAGTTCCTGCCTGTCTTGCCAAGCACCACGACGCGACCGCCTGTCATGTACTCGCAGCAATGGTCGCCAGCACCCTCGATGACAGCAATGGCACCGCTGTTTCGAACGCCGAAACGTTCACCGACCTTACCGTTGACATAGAGTTCACCACTTGTGGCGCCATAGAGACCTGTGTTGCCAGCGATGATATTGTCCTCAGCATGGAAACCTTCGCCAGAACGAGCTGGAGGCAAGATGCTGATGCGACCGCCAGAAAGCCCCTTGCCGAAGTAGTCGTTCGTTTCGCCCTCGAGACGGAGATCCAAACCCTTCACAGCAAATGCGCCAAACGACTGGCCCGCTGAGCCCTTGAATTTGATTTTGATGGTACTTTCGGGCAATCCTGCCTCGCCATATTTCTTGGCAATCAGACCTGAGAGCATCGTGCCTACTGCGCGGTCGGTATTCTTGATAGTATAGTCGAGGGATACTTCTTCACCTCCATCGATGGCCTTCGTCGCAGCCTTGATGATTTCTTCGTCCTTCACGCCCGTCACCTTCGTAAACTCGCCACGATCCCAATAGAGAGGCTTATCCGTATCAGGCTGATGGAGCAATCGGGCGAAGTCAATCGTCTTCTGCTTGTCAGTGGCGTTGGCAGTGTTCACCTCGATGAGTTCGGTGTGACCGATAATCTCCTTGAGGCTGTGGACACCCATCTCGGACAGGTATTCACGAACTTGCTCTGCGAGGAACGTGAAGAAATTCACCACGTACTCTGCCTTGCCTCTGAAGCGCTCTCTCAGTCGCTCATCCTGTGTTGCCACACCCACAGGACAGGTGTTCGTATTACATTTGCGCATCATCACACAGCCCAACACAATCAGTGGCAGCGTTCCGAACGAGAACTCGTCGGCACCTAACATCGCCATGATCATCACATCCTTCGCCGTCTTCAACTGACCGTCGGTCTGGAGACG
>JBGUMY010000044.1:0-1730 GCA_045117095.1 Bacteroidaceae bacterium
TATCTCTTTTCCATCATGGATTCCACAATCGGTTTTCTTAAACTCAACCAAGCCGGCACAACGGCGGCAAGGGTGTTGATGAACAGGCACACAAGCAGGGCGATGCCGAACACGACAGGCGCGAAGAGCATTTCGCCTGTGGCAACAAAGTCATTCATGTCAACGAAATAAGCAGTGTTGTAAGAGAAGCCCAACGCATCGAGCATCCAGATGCCGCCCCAGCTCACAATGCCCCAAGCCATCAGCAAGCCGACCACTGAGCCGATGAATGTCAGCACGATGTTCTCAGCCATAATCTGGAAGAGCAATTCACGCTTCTTGGCACCAAAGGCTTTTCGTACACCCATCTCAGCGAGGCGCGACTCCATCCTGCCCGAGATGATGCCGCTCAAATTGACGGTGGGGACTAACAGGAGCATCAAAATGAGCAGGAGCATATACACCCAGTCGCCCGACTGATAGGAGACGTTGAACGTGTTGTTGCTTAGTCCCAACATCCAATGAGGACTGAGTGCTTCCTCAGGGGGGAGAAACTTCCAGTTCTCACCGCTCGCCTTCAGTTCAGCATTCAGACGGTTCATCATCTCGTTGATGTCTGCCCGCAACTGCTTCTCATCGTGGCTGACGATAATGGCTTCCTGAATGGAATTGAATCCCCAATAGTCAAAGAGGTCATCCTTAGGATAGCGACAAGTGTAGAGATCGGCATAACTCATCGAAGAGACGATGCTGCCTGCCCTCACTACGCCACAGATGGTCAGAGTGTCTGAAGCCACTCTCAGTTCCTTGCCCACCAAATCCTCTTTTGTTCCAAAGATTCTTTGAGCCTGTCTGTCGGTAATCACCGCCAACTTCTGGCTGCTCAACCATTCCTTATGTGTAAAAGGTCTGCCCTCCAGGAATTCAAATTCATAGACCTGAAAGAAGCCGTCGTCCACATATTTCTTGAATCCTTTCTTGCGTTCACCACCCAGTTGCTGCATCCTGCAAAGCCAATCACCCGATGTGAAGTTTGTAACCCCCACCTTCTCCACGCTCTTCATCTTCTTCAGACGTTTCACCATCTCATACCCCACTCCCCCATTGCAGAGTTCTGCGTTCTCTTCATACTTATTGAATGTCCGAAGGCCGTGCCAATAATAGGTGTTAGCCCTATTCACCTCAGGATAGACAGGTGCTATCTTGAAGTTGTAAGCCATCACAATCACCATCGTGAAGGCCACCGCCAACGCTGTGCCCATGATGTAGATGCCCGAGAACAACTTCTCCTCCTTCATCATATGAAGGGCTTGGCGCACATAAATCAATAGTTTGTTCATTGGTCTATTTCATATATTTCGTTGTTGATGCCTATATAATAGTACAAAGAACGTGCCAGAAGCGTAACTCATTGATAATGAGTCGGCGCTTTCGACACAAGTGTCCATTTTTGGACAGTCACGTGTCCATTTTTGGACAGTTACATAAATATTTTTTGTTTTATTTGATTATTCTCGAAATATATTTGTACGTTGAGCTATCGCTCTAAGTACTCCCGCTCGAAAAAACTCAAATATATTTGTTTTTTTACTCACTTATTCGTACCTTTGCCGCCGAAAACATAATAAAGGTATATTTATATGGCAAGACCGATTAAAGAAACCCCCGTACTGACGGGTAAAGATGCGGAGCGTTTTCGCTGGCACATGAGCCATCCGTCTCCTGCATCTTCTGAAGAAAAGGAGAGAGCT
>JBGUMY010000045.1:0-5510 GCA_045117095.1 Bacteroidaceae bacterium
TCTCCATCTGCCCGACCTCGTGATTGCCACACCAGATGTAGGTGGCGCAAAGCGTGCCCGTCTGTTTGCCAAGAAGTTGAATGCGCCTCTGGTGCTCTGCAACAAGGTGCGTCTGCAAGCCAATGTGGTGGACAGCATCCAGATTATAGGGGACGTGAAGGGTAAGGATGTGGTGCTGGTGGACGATATGGTAGATACGGCTGGCACCATCACCCGTGCGGCTGATGAGATGATGAAGGCTGGTGCCAAGAGTGTGCGTGCTGTGGCCAGCCATTGCGTGATGAGTGACCCTGCCAGCGACCGTGTGCAGAATTCAGCGTTGGAGGAGATTGTTTTCACCGACTCCATCCCTTATGCACAGAAGTGTCCGAAGGTGGTGCAGCTCTCCATTGCCGACATGTTTGCACGTGCCATCAATGCTGTGGCTGAACAGAAGAGTGTAAGCGAAGAGTTCAATTTCTGATGAAGTTTGCCATACTTGCAGCTGGAGAAGGTTCGCGACTGGCTCAGGAGGGCGTGGAACTGCCCAAGCCGTTAGTTAAGATTAAGGGCGAGGCGATGATTGACCGCCTCATTCGCATCTTCGACGAATGTGGGGCAGAAAGTATTCACATCATCACCAACAACCTCACTCCCCTCACCCAGCAGCACCTCCGCCACCTGCAAGAGACCAACTCTAAGATTCGGCTCATCGTGAAGACCACACCATCTTCGATGCACAGCTTCTACGAACTGCGACAAGTGATGGGTGACGGGAAATTCTGCCTCACGACTGTGGACACTATCTTCCGAGAGGAGGAATTCAAGCAGTACATCAAGGCGTGGGAACAATCGGACGAGGATGGACTGATGGCGGTGACTGACTACATTGATGATGAGAAACCACTCTACATCGCCACAGATGAGGGGCTGACCATCACAGGATTTCTCGATAATGTCCCCCAACACTATATTTCAGGCGGCATTTATGCGCTGGACGAGAAAAGTTTTCCTGTCATTGACAAATGCATCGCTGAAGGCCAATCGAGGATGCGCAACTTCCAACGGCAACTGGTGAAGGAGGGGTTGAAACTCAAAGCATATCCGTTCAGCAAGATTCTGGATGTGGATCATGCCTGCGACATTGACAAAGCTGAAGCCTTTCTTCAACATCTCACAACTTAAATACATAACACAATCAACATTTATAACTAACAAACTAACAACACAACAATGATGAACTACAGATGTTTACTAACTACGGCCCTTTGTGCCTCGCTGTCTCTGTCTATGCTGGCAGGCGACAAGAAGACGGCCAAGGAGGAACCCCAAGATCCTAATGAAATGGTGGCGTACTTGTTCACCTATTTCAACAGTAATGACCCCAAGGATGAGCAAATCTGCTATGCCATCAGCGATGACGGTTACAACTTCACGCCGCTCAACAATGGTGACCCCGTCATCGAGTCAGATACCATCGCCTTGACCCAATGTGTGCGTGACCCCCACATTTTGCGTGGCGAGGACGGCAAGACTTTTTACATGGTCGTGACCGACATGAAATCGAACTTGGGATGGTCGAGCAACCGTGGTATGGTGCTGCTCAAATCGACAGACCTCATCCATTGGCAGCACTCCACAATCAACTTCCCCACACGCTACACGAAAACATGGAAGAATGTCATCCGTGTGTGGGCTCCTGAAACCATCTACGACCGCAAGGCTGGCAAGTATATGGTGTTCTATTCACTGCGTACCAGCGATGAAGGTTCATACGACAAGATTTACTATCAATATGCCAATGAGGACTTCACGGATCTCGAGGGCGAGCCCAAGTGGCTCTTTGACGCAGGTAATGCCACCATCGACGGCGACATCGTCTATAACGAGGCCGATCAGATGTATCACCTCTTTTATAAGCAGGAGTCAGGTCGCGGCATCTATCAGGCTGTGGCCAAGAACCTGACCGATAAGTGGCAGATGCTGGATGGCAATGTGGAACAGACCAAGGAAGCCGTAGAAGGTGTGGGCGTGTGCAAGAGCCTCGATGGGAAGTCGTGGATTATCATGTATGACTGCTATGCGAATGGCCACTACCAGTTCTGCAAATCAGAAGACCTCAAGACCTTCCAGTTTGTGCAGAATACAGAGACGAAGGGCAAGTTCACGCCTCGTCATGGCACCATCATCCCCATCACTCGCGCTGAAAAGGAGCGTCTGCTGAAGGAATTTGGGAATTTTAATCAGCCCATCCTGTACGGATTCCATGCTGACCCTGAGATTCTGTACTCAGAAAAGACGAAGAAGTACTACATCTACAGCACGACAGACGGAACACCAGGATGGGGCGGTCACGACTTCAGCGTATTCTCATCTGATGACCTCGTCACTTGGAAAGATGAAGGCAAGATGCTTGACGTAAAGGGTGACCAAGTGAAATGGGCAACAGGCAACGCATGGGCTCCCTGCATCATCGAAGTGGAGCAAGACCCTGGACTTGACGTAAAAAAGTCGAAATCAGGATTGCAAGTACGTGCTTCAAGAGCATTCAAATACTACTTCTATTATTCAGCCCACAACCCTCAGACCAACCGCAAGGAGATTGGTGTGGCAGTGAGCGACAGCCCTACGGGACCATTTGTGGATAGTGGCAAACCAATCGTGACCGATGCTGACCGCCCGAAAGAAGCACGTGGTGGACAAGCCATCGATGTGGATGTGTTCAAAGACCCTAAATCAGGCAAATATTACCTGTACTGGGGTAATGGATTCATGGCTGGTGCAGAACTGAGCGATGATATGCTCTCCATCAAGAAAGAGACCATCAAACACATGACTCCACAGGGCGGAAGTCTCCAGACATGGGCATACAGAGAGGCTCCCTATGTGTTCTACCGCAAAGGCACCTACTATTTCCTCTGGTCGGTGGATGACACAGGTTCTCCCAATTACCACGTATGTTACGGCACCAGCAAGAGTCCATTGGGCGACATCAAGATTGACGAACAGAACTATCGCGTCATTGAGCAAGTGCCTGCCGAGAAAATATATGGCACAGCCCACAACTCTATCCTGCAAATTCCAGGCAAGGACGAGTGGTACATTTGTTACCATCGCATCAACAAGAACTACATACACCACCAGCCTGGTATCCATCGTGAGGTGTGCATCAACAAGATGACCTTCGACAAGCAGGGACGCATCGTGCCCGTAAAACCAACCCTCAACTTTGAGCGGTAGTAAAGATACACATTATTATATATATGTATTTCCCAGCAGAATGGCATCAGCAAGCATTTGTGCAGATGACGTGGCCTCACAAGGACACCGATTGGACACCAGTGTTGGCTGATGCCATTGACTGTTTTTGTTCCATTGCTCGTGAGGTGCTGAAATACGAGCCATTGGTGATAGTGGCTCAATACCCCAACGAGGCAAAGGCAGACCTCAAAAAACGTGGCATCGATTGTGGCTGCGTTTCTTTCATACAATGCCCTACTAATGATACATGGGCACGTGACCATGCTTTCATCTCCTGCATAGATAAAACATCATCAAAGGTCATTCTCAACGATTTCCAATTTAATGGATGGGGACTGAAGTTTGCCGCCAACTATGACAATCTGATTAACAAAAATGCTTTCAAAGCGATTGCTTCCATCTATCAAACTCACTATCTCGAAACCGAATATTTGAATCATTTGGACTTCGTCTTCGAGGGAGGAAGCATCGAAACCGATGGACAAGGAACATTGATGGTCACATCAAGTTGTCTTTTAGCAGAGAACAGGAACGAAACTCGTACTCAGCAAGATATAGAAAATCTTCTGAAGCAATACTTCCATGCGGAACAAGTGCATTGGATTCATCATTCTTGGTTGGAAGGGGATGATACAGATGGACATATTGACACCGTTGCCCGATTCTGTTCACCCACCTCAATCGCATACGTGAAATGTGAAGATCCTAATGACAAGCACTATGAAGAATTGCAAGCGATGGAACAGGAACTTTTGGCTTTACGCACATCTGATGGAAAGCCCTACACACTTTATCCGCTTCCCCTACCCGACCCTTGCTATGATGAAGACGGAAACAGGTTGCCTGCGACTCATGCTAATTTCCTCATCATCAACAATGCCGTGCTGGTGCCTACTTATCATCAGCCCGACAAAGACACCCAAGCGCTGGAACAATTGAAGAGCGCATTTCCTGATCGTGAAATCATTGGCATCGACTCCCGTGTGCTCATTCTTCAGCATGGATCCCTCCATTGTTCCACGATGCAATACCCACTACTATAAGCACAATATTGCCATGAGATTGTTCTTTTTGAGAACAAAACATTGCTTTATCAAATTATTTTCCATAAAAAAACAAATTTTGCAAAGTCAAGTTTGCATTTTAAGAATAAATGTCGTAATTTTGCAAAAAATTTCGTCACATAAACAAAAATATTATGGAATCTTTTTTCCGTACACATGCTTATTTAGTAGAGCATCTAAAGGCTCCCGTACGTCGTGATTTGATGGACGAGATCAATTGGAAAGACCGAATGATAGGTATTAAGGGCGCTCGTGGCGTGGGTAAAACAACCTTCTTGCTACAGTATGCCAAGGAGCATTTCTCTCCTTACGACCATTCGTGTCTTTACATCAACACTAACAACTTTTACGTCCAAAACATCGGCATTACGGAATTTGCCGGAGAGTTTTACCATTCTGGTGGCAAGGTGTTGCTTATCGACCAAGTGTTTAAGCAGCCAGATTGGAGCGTCCAACTGCGCGAGTGCTATGACCGTTACCCTGGTCTGAAGATTGTTTTCGCAGGTTCTCCTGTGATGCGTCTGAAAGAGGAAAATCCCGAACTGAACGGCATTGTAAAGTCTTACAATCTGCGTGGATTCTCCTTCCGTGAGTTCCTCAATTTGACCACAGGCTTGCAGTTGCGTTCTTATTCGCTTCAGGAAATCATCAATAACCACAAGCAGATTGCTACTGAGATTTTCTCGAAAGTCAATCCTCGCGAATATTTCCAGGCTTATCTGCATCACGGTTTCTACCCGTTCTTCCTCGACAAGGTCAACTATAGCGAGAACCTTCTGAAGAACATGAACATGATGATTGAGGTTGATATTTTGCTCGTTAAGCAAATCGAACTCAAATATCTGGCAAAAATCAAGCAACTATTCTATATGCTCACCACAAGCGGCAGCAGCGTTCCCAATGTCAGTCAGCTGGCACAGGAACTGGGCATGAGCCGCGCAACCGTGATGCACTACATCAAATATTTGGAAGAGGCTCGTCTGGTCAACATGATTTATGCTAAGGGCGATGAGTTCCCCAAGAAGCCAGCCCGTGTGCTGCTCCACAACTCCAACCTGATGTACAGCTTCTATCCTCGTTGTTTCGACGAGCACGATGTGCTGGAGACTTTCTTCTGCAATGCGCTCTGGAAAGACCATCTGGTGAACAAGCATGGCAACCTCTGCTCCTTCCTCGTGGATGAAAAGGTGGAGTTCAAGATTGCCG
>JBGUMY010000046.1:0-7560 GCA_045117095.1 Bacteroidaceae bacterium
TCAAAACGCACATGACGCACATGGTCTGTCTCTTCCACTGCAGGAAGGGAGTTGAGGAACCCCTGACGATAGATGCCATCACCAATGAAATCGTTGACGGTGAAATAGCCAACGCCCATAGATGTGAGGTTCTGGAAGAAGTGAGTACCCTGACTGGGATCAACATGGAAATTGCTCAATCCTGCCTCCACAATCACTTTGGCAGCCGAGATGTTAGGCCACTTGACAGGAATGCCCAACCATGTATCGCTGGATCCCCAACGGCCTGGTCCCACCAACACATAGTTTTCGCCTCGTAATAGGAAGCCACGATTGATGCGTTCCACTTCCTCTGCAATAGCGGGATTGGTGGAGGCGTTATAATTTTCCGTCTTGATATACACCACATCATATACATCGTTGATGATGCCATGTCCGATGGCATTATGGCTACGCAACAAACACTCTTCGTCAGGAATCAGCGTAATGTCTTCATCGAGTTGTAATTGGTTGTCCACCATCGGACGAATCTGCAAGAGATAGAACTCACCACTGCGGTCGTTGTTCAGATTGACAGCAAACTCAATCTCCACAGGACGCGCCATCTCCTTCTGTCCATAATACAAGGCTTTTTGAAGAAGTTCAGGCAACGGGAAGACACCATTCTGCAATACTCCTGAGAAGGAGATAATCTTCCGATTTTTCCCTTCATAATAACCATCGTAAATACACTGATCGTATGGATCGTAGGTAGAGACAATCCACTTGAGAGAGCCATCGTGGTCGGCATCACGAACCATGACCTTCTTGAGGTTGAAGGCATCATCCACTTGGAAGGTCAACGCGCCATTCGAACCATCCTGATTGCCGTCATCCACCTCCAACGCATAAAACTTGGTCTGGGTCTCTCGTAAGGCAATCTCCATTTCGCTCGTCTGCAACACTTTATCAGGGTGATGTGGACATACACGCAGGCACAGGCCACCATCGACGATATACTTGCCCAGTCCTAACGCCAACTCCACAATACCCTCTTCGGCTTTCTCATCACCAATGGGATAGTAGTTGATGCTGCGTCCCACACCAGAGATGGTGGGATAGAAGCCACTCTCATAATTCTGCCCAACCACCTCTTGCAAGATAACCGCCATCTTCTCTTGGTCAATCACGTTGGACGTAGCGACCATATAGTCTTTCGACGCCCGATAGAACACGCTGGCATAGACACTCTTGATGGCATTCGAAAGCATTTCGAGCCGCACATACTTGTCTTTAGCACGTGGAATCATATAGGTGGAATAGATGCCAGCAAAAGGCTGATAGTGACTGTCTTCCAACAACGAAGAAGAACGGATGGCCACAGGACCATTCACCACATCCATGAACGACATGAGGTCATCAGCCAATTCCTCTGGCAATCGGCCATGCAGGAAATGCTGCAAAATGTCCTCATCAGGGATATCAGAAAGTGCCACCTCATACAATGAGTTGCTCTCCATGAAGCGGTCGAAGATATCGGTACAAAGTACCACAGTCTTGGGAATCTGTACGGTGGCATTTTCAAATTCGTTGAGGTCGATGCGGCGTTTGATGATGTTGTCAAGAAATGCTAAACCTCTACCCTTTCCACCTAATGAGCCTTCGCCAATGCGGGCAAACTGGCTGTAGCTATCGAAACGGTCGCGATGGAAGATGGCCACCACACCCTGATTCTTCATCTTTCGATAACTAACAATGGCATCGAAGATATATTGGCGATGCGCATCGACATCACTCTCGACTTTCCATGTAATCTTCTTCAAAAACTCTGCAACGGGGAAGATGGCACGAGACGCTAACCAACGGGACACATTGTTGTGTCGCAAGTGATAACTGAGCGACCCTGCAGGCAAGGTGAAGATATTATCCTGCAACTCTTTCAGATTGTGTACACGCGCCACCTCTTCCATCGTGTCGGGATTGCGGAAAATGAAGTCGCCAAAACCAAAATGCTTGGTCAATACATCCTTGATGTCTTGGTTAATTTTCTTCGAATTCTTGTCGATAAAAGCAGCCTTGCATTGGTCGGCATAAGGCTTCTTATCACTCTCGCTGGAGTTCAGAACCAACGGAACATACTCATCCACCTCACGAATGGCACTGAGCAGCTTGAAACCTGCCAGTTCGTCCTTCTCCTTACTGTCAGCCAACATCGGGAAACGGCAGTCGCTAATGACGCCCAACACATTGTCGCTAAATCTGGAATAGAGTGCCCAAGCCTCCTCATAAGAACGTGCCAACACAATCTTGGAACGTCCACGCATACGCAACATCTCCAATTGCGAGTTCAAGGCCTCTGTAGCGAACTCCAGACTCTGCTGAAGGACGAATTGGTAGAGGTTAGGCAACAAGGAAGAATAAAACCGAATGCTGTCTTCCACCACCAAGATCATCTGCACACCTGCCTCCAAGTCATTCACCAGATTCATCTTGTCCTCTATCAATTTGATAATTGAGAGCAGCAATTCCGTATTGCCCAACCAGCAGAACACATACTCGAAGGCGCTCAGATCCTCATTCTCCATGCGTCGGGTAATGCCATGCGAGAAGGGAGTCAGCACAACAATGGGCACCGTCGGGAACTTCGTCTTGATGCCACGCGCGATGTCGAACACATTGTTGTTATCGGTTCCTGGCATACAGATGACAAGGTCAAACTGTGTCCTTCCAATCAGTCCAGTGGCATCCTCCTGCGAAGCAGCCCGAAAGAAACGGGGCGGATAACGCAGGCCTAATTTGGCATACTCGTCAAAAATCTTCTCATCCACACGTCCATCATCCTCAAGCATGAAAGCATCATAGGGGTTAGCAATGATGAGCACATTGAAAACGCGCTTTTGCATCAAATCCACAAACTTCGTTTCACGAAGCGTGGGATATTTGTTATCGGTATTAGCCATACGTCAGAAAGTTTGATGCAAAGTTAGCCAAAATATTTCAACAAAAGAAGAAGTTCCAGGCATTTCTGCTTGGAACTTCTTCTTTCTTGATGATATACCCTCCAAAGAGGTGACATGTTTAGCGCAATGGCAATGTCAAATACCAAGGCTTACCTATCATGTTGGGGGTAGTGCCATACTTATTCTCGATGTAGGCGGGCATCGTGATGGTCTTACCAATATTCTTACCACCCTTCAAATCCTGCATCTGATAACGCATGATATCGTAGAAACGAACACCTTCGAACATGCCGTCCAATGCTTCCTCTTCAAGAATCAGCTGGGCAACACGAGCCTGACGTCTTGCGCGTACCTCATCTGATGCGAGATAGTCCTTGTTGGCCTCCTTTACACGAGCCATCTCTTCTATATAACGAGAAGATTTCTCGGCATTCGAATCGAAGATTTCCTGATAAGCAACAGAATCCTCGTGAGTGGACAAAGCATCCAGTAGAGGCAGTTCCTCCAACTCTGGCTCAGCCGGTGCAGGCTCCAATCTTGACAATGTGACATCGTCATCCAAGAAGTAGCGAGCATTATATTCAGTGTCGCCACAACCCAGAGAGTGGATACCAACCTGAATAGCCGAACCACCGAGATGCTTTGAACGGTCACCTGTTGTTCCCTTATCATACGTGCCGAACACGTTAGAATCCCAAATCACAAATGACGCATTTGTCTTGCCCGAAAGTTCTGGATCATCCGCATACTTAGACTCAGAAATGTTGAAACCATAAGACTTGATCTCACACAAACGGTCGAACTCATTCTGGGAGATGATCTCACGGTCGTTCAAAGTATAATAGGAGATACCATATTTCAAGATGGCGTAAGCCGTCTCTGGGAATCCAGCACGGTTCAGCGCCTCAGCCATGTGGAGATACAATGTGTTGTTACGATAGAAAGGAATGTAAGATAATTTCTCATCATTACGACCATCGTACTTCCGGATTGTATACTTCATGGGGTTCACATCACTGTTGTACTGGCTCTCACGGAAGTTGCTGGACACCTCGTAAACAGAGGTAAGACGGAGGTCTCCTTCCTGCATCTTCTCATCGTAGAAGTTAGGATCGTGAGGGCCATAAATGGTATCAGCGCGATTATCCTCATAAAGATACATACAATAGTCCTGAGTCTTTGAGATATCCTTCATACGCTGAGAAGGTACAGCGGCTGGATAATACTTATTAGCATACTGAGAATTGAAGACCGCACGCACACCCGTCGTCGTACCATAATACGCTGTAGTATCAAGTGGAAGCACAGCAGCATTATTTCGAGTAGTATTGCTAAAATAGCTCGTATAATTTTGATTCGGTCTTCTATTGAATTCGCGATCTGACCAAGTGGAAGCATTGTCATAAGTAGCGATTTCTTCTCCTGGGAAGGTGAAGTAATCGTGATACATACGGATGGCATTGATGTAATCCTGCTTGTTGTCAGTATAAGAAGCACGCCAGAGATACAATTCAGCCAACAATGCACGAACAGGCAGGAACATCTCACGGTAACGGATACCTGCATAAGTCGCATCACTGCCGTATGCCTGACGAAGTTCGTTGTTCTCATTCATGTAAGGATACTTCTTCAAATCATCGATACAGAAATCAAGAATCGTCGCCATATCAGACTTTACACCAGAAGACACAATATCTTCAGCCTTGTCTGAGTCATCAACTGGGTCTTTCACGAAAGGCACTTCACCATAGTTCTTGAGCAATTCGAGGTAGCACCAAGCACGATAGCACTTGACAGCACAAACCTCTTTCTCAAAGTACTTACGGGTACCCTGCGCATAACGGTTGGTATCCACGCCTGCAAGATAGATATTACAGTTGTTGATGACTGCATAATAGTCAGCGGGTTTGTTATAGACGTTGCTGACTGAAACATTGTTGGTAGCCAATTCTTGAATGTCAGCAGATGCATGAATGGGATCCACCTCCACCAGGTCGGCACGAATCTCACCCAACAACACGGTACGGTCAGCCAACTTCTGCATACGCTTCACAATACCCATCATCTGGTAGAGGGTATCCTTCGGAGCGAGGTCGGTCGTTACGAGAGTGTTCTCTGCTGTGAACATGTCCTCGCAAGATGTTGTGGCTGCTCCAACTCCGAGCAGGAGCAGGCCACATGCTATAATAGATTTCAATTTCATGATAAATGCGAATTAGAGGTTAATCTTAACACCGAGATGGAAACTGCGACCAGGAGAGAGGTAGCCAGCATCGATGCCCTGATAGAGGACACCATTGCGGCAAGACAACTCTGGGTCTGTGCCCAAATACTTGGTCAGCGTGAAGAGATTATTTGCTGCAGCCCAGAAGGTGAGACCCTGAATGTACTCGTTCTGGATTGGCACTCTGTAAGAGAGGGTCACATTCTTCATTCTGAAGAAAGAACCATCTTCAATCCAACGGTCAGAGAAACGGCTGTTACCCATTGGATCGCCATACACAGTCTTAGGAATGTCTGTCACTTGACCTTCAGCCATCCAACGACGGTTGACAGCTGTCGTCTGGTTGATGAAGTTGGAACCGCCCTCGAGCATAGCGCGCTGATAGTTGTAAATATCATTGCCCACAGAATACTTGAAGTTGGTTGCCAGTGTCCAGTGCTGACCAATGTGGAACTTCAGGTTGACGTTACCATAGATGTCTGGATTAGGATCACCGATCACATAGCGGTCATTTGCATTGATTTCGCCATTGCCATCCTTGTCCACAAACTTCACGTCACCTGCCTTGAAGTAGATAGGATTGTTCGAATCGTCACGAATGAACTTGCCATCAGCGGCAGCAGCTTCGGAATCCTTATAGACACCGTCAGTCTTATAGCCATAGAAGACACCTGCTGCACGACCCACCTCAGAGAGGATAGTACCATTGTACATGGTCGATTCAAAAGAATTCATGCCTTGTGGCAGACTCTTCAGAGTGTTCTTGTAATGACCAATGCTGGCACCAACCTCCATCTTGAAGTCCTTCATGTCGATGACCTTCGCATTGAAAGCGGCATCAAAACCATTATTCTTCAAGGAACCATCGTTGGTGTAGTAATCTGTCAGACCTGCCACGTATGCCATGGTGCCCAATGTCACCAGATTGTTCGTCTTGGAGAAGAAGTAGTTAAACTTCAGGTTCAAGCGGTTGTTGAAGAAGTTACCTTCCATGCCTACATTGAAGCGGTTGGTTGTCTCCCATCGGAGGGAAGGGTTACCAATATTGGAAAGACCAATCGTAGAAACATGATTACCCAGCATCAAGGATGATGCCAAATAAGTCAGCGTTGCTGAGTTGTCGATAGCGTCATTACCTACAGACTCGAAACCGCCATTCAGTTTCAACATGTTGACAGCCTTGGTTGGACGGAACCAATTCTCGTTGGTCAGCACCCATGCAGCCTGTACAGATGGGAATATACCCCAAGTTACGCCAAACAACTTAAGACCGCCACTTGCTTCTTTACCGAAACGAGAAGAAGTTTCCATGGAAAGCTGACCACTCAGGTAGTACTTCTCCATGTAATTATAGTCAGCATTCGCATAGTAAGTAAGAGACTTCCAGTTCGTATCAATTCCTGAAATCTCCTTAGAACGCTGGCTCATCGAGTTATTAGGAGTCTTATCATTACCAGTGTTATCACCAAAGAGATCAGAAGACGTATACGTGTCGTTCATAAAGCGGATACCACCGAACAACTCTAAACGATGAGCACCGTTCGAAAGGATATTCCAGTCAGCACGTGTATCTGAGAATATAGAGTTGTGCTTTGTGAAGAGAGAGTACTTCGTGTTCTCCGTTTCACCCTCACTGCCTGCAATGGTGTAGTTAGGCATAGCAATGATTGGGGTGAAGTAAGACTCATCAAAACTCTGCATCGTATAACTGAAACGCTCTGTGAGTGAGAAATCCTTCGTAGGCTCCCAAGTTGGAGCGATAGCGATGTTGATCATGGTGCAGTCAGTGTGGTTCTTGTTCTTTGCCTCACCATTTTCGAGAATGGCTACAGGGTTAGCAATAGAACCTTTGCTACCTAACACCTCATACATATAGTCATCAGCATCGGCAAGGAAGGAAGACTTCTTACCATCCGTCGAGAAGTCGAACGGAGTCAGGAATGGAGCCTTGATGTTTGCCAAAGTAGATGGAGAAGCCAAAGCCTGCAACATCTGACCGTTTTCCCAACCGTCGCTTCTCAAGTCGCGAGTCACGTTCGTGTAACTGGCATCGAACTGAGTGTAGAACCACTTGTTCAGCACGATGTCCGTGTTGAAACGTACATTGAAACGTTGCATATCATTGCGCTGGAGCGTAGATTTGGCATCCATATAACCTACAGAGAGATTATACTTAGCGATGTCATCACCACCTTGGATGGCAATACCATAGTTCTGCGTCCATGCTGTTCTCGTCACTTCCTTATTCCAATCCGTATCATTATGATACATATTATAATAATAATAGTTTGGATCGGTGTTCAAGAACTTAAACTCAGTCAGTTTTGTATCAGCTGTCTGCAACAGGTTAGAAGCATACAGACGATAGTCGCTGGCATTCATCAGGTCGAGGGTCTTGGGTCTCAGTTCCACACCTCC
>JBGUMY010000047.1:0-2565 GCA_045117095.1 Bacteroidaceae bacterium
CTATAAAAGCCCGTACCTTTGCACCAGAAACAAAAACCCACACGCTGGGCGACGGTTTTAGAGAACATCAAAAGAAGTATTCACTCATTAAAAACTAAAAGCCTTATGAAAAAGATCATTCTCATTCTCAGCGTCATCATTGGTTCGCTTTTGATGCAGTCCTGCTTCTGCGAGCATGATTTCTTTGGTCCAGACTATATCGGGTACGGATATCCTCCTCCCCCACCTCCTCCTCATCGCGTACACCACGTTGTCGTTTGGTAAACAAAATGAGCTACGCAAGCAAATGGGTTTCCCTAAGCAAGCGATTCCATTTCCAAAGTTAAGAAAATAATTTCTAAAGTTGAGAAAAATATTTTCAAAGTTTGAAAACAAAATTCAAAACTTGGGAAAACAAAAGAAACAAGCAGTAAGATTCTTCTTGATAGTTAGTAAACACACAACATAAGATTTAGGATAGATATTGGTTAGTTTATTTAGTCAGAATGCCCGATGCCGTGATGGCATCGGGCATTCATTTATTATTCAATCGTTAATTCCTTGATAAGGCGTTTGGCGTGGCTGTAGTCATCGATGACGGAGAGCACCCAACGAATATCGACACCTATGCAACGCTGGAGGGCATTGTCGAACTTGAGGTCGCCAGACATGGCTTCCCAGTTGCCATCGAAGGCAAGACCAATGAGACGTCCCTTGCCATCAAACATACCAGAACCTGAGTTGCCACCCGTGATGTCGTTGGTGGTGAGGAAGCAAAGGGGTAGCTGGCCTGTACGACGATCGATGTATTGAGGAGAGAACTTGCCACGCTTCATCCACTTATACACCTGCGGAATCAGTTCAAAGTCCATCTCGTCAGGATTCTGCTCATACTTGTTGAGGAAGGAACGAGGAGAGGTGATCATCTCTGTCGCCTCCTCCTTCAGACCAGTGGTGCCTGGAGCGAAGTCGATAGGTTTGCAGAGTCCGTAACTGAGACGCATGGTGAAGTTGGCATCAGGATAGAACTCCTTGTCGTGGTTCATCTCACGGATGCCGTCGCCCAACACCCGTTCAAAGGCTTCCGCACGACGAGGTCCCCTCAAGATGGCAGTATAAAGCACTGATACCACATCGGCTACCACATCAACCATGGGGTCTTCACCTAATTCAGCGAAGTCCTGCGCCTTCTTCAAATCGTCAGGACGTGCAAAGATGGACTTAGCATAGAGATCATCCACAAATTTGTTGTAGTCACCTCCATAGAGGGAATCCACCTTGTGCTGAAGAGCTGGAAGGCCGTATTGCTCGCTGGGGATGTGCTGCAAGTAGTTCGTCAGCATTGCCAAGAACACTTTTTTATCGGTCGCCACATCAATGTCACGATAGGTCTTGGTCACACGCTCTTGGAAATCGTCTCTGGAACGCAACATATTTTTGAGCACAAAACTGAGGATGTCGCTGCCACTATAGAAGGACTCTACCCAAAGGGTGTAACCATAGAGATTGTCGTACTCCAGCTCGTAGATGGCTTTCAGCGAATCGGCGAGACCGATGTATCGACCTCTTGTCTCTGGATCTTCCTTCGCCCATTCCAAGAGCTCATGCTCCATCTGCTGCTTCTCGTCGATGACCTTCAGGTTGTCGAGTGCCGTATTCTGTCCGAGGGAGAACTTCCAATAGTTAGAACTGCTGGCATATTTGGAAGCATACATGATGCGGAGGGCATCGCTCTGCTTCATGGATTCGTCGAGAATGGCGAGTTTCACACCACGCACCTGATAACGTACATCGTTGGTGGTACGCATAGTACTTTCGATACCATAGGAAGAGAGGTAACGGTCTGTGCTGCCAGGATAACCAAGGGTCATCGCGTATGATCCTTCATAGTAGCCTTTGGTGCTGACATGCGCATACTTGCGAGGATGGTAAGGCACGTTGTCCTCGCTGTATTCAGCAGGGTTGTTGTCCTTGTCGGCATAGATACGGAAGACGCTGAAGTCACAAGTCTGACGAGGCCACATCCAGTTGTCAGTGTCGCCACCATACTTACCCAAGCACTGTGGAGGAGCATAGACCAGACGCACGTCATCATAACGCTGATAGACAGAGAGGAAGTACTTGCTGCCCTTGTAGAAGGGATTGACCTCGCTCTCGATGCCTTTACCACTATAATCCACCATCTGCATCAGACGCTGAGAAACAGCATCGATGATAGAGTCACTCTCCCATTTGGAAGCACCTGCAGGCACAGCTCCTAAGATAAGGTCTGTCACATCAACGGTCTTGATGTGGAAGAGCACATACAGTCCTTCGTTAGGCAGTTCCTCCTCATAAGACTTGGCACAGAAGCCATACTTCAGGTAGTCGTGCTTGGGGGTCGAATGGTCTTGGATGGCATCGAAACCACAATGGTGGTTGGTGAACACGAGTCCCTCATTGCTCACCACCACACCTGAACAGAAGCCACCCAACTGGATGATGGCATCGTTGAGTGATGGTTTTTCTGTGCTGTACAACTCTTCGGGTGTCAGTTCCAAACCCATACTGCGGAGCACCGAATCGGTCTTCTCCGAGATGTTGCCC
>JBGUMY010000048.1:0-19072 GCA_045117095.1 Bacteroidaceae bacterium
TAGCGTGTGCCTGATTCATCCTCGATGCTGAACATATACTCGCCCTCTTCCATCATCGGGACGTCGAAGGTGAGTTCGCCATCGTGGTACGACACGTTGGTAGCTTCCTGTGTACCGATGAACACTCGGGTCACACTGCTCGTGTTGGTGCAGTAGAGCGTCTTGGTCGTTTCGGTGGTCAACCAACGTTCCTCGTCCGTATTGCCCAATACGGGGTCGGAGTCGAGTGGACGCACAATGAGTTTGGTGGTGCGTGAGGTGGAGAGTCCCTTGTTGGTGGTGGCCACAATCTTCAGGATGTGGTCGCCTGCCAGCAGTGGCATATCGATGGAAGTCCCCTCGAAGATCAGTTCATTGTCCAGATACCAGCTGACGGTGGTGTAATGGACAGGAGTCACAATCACGTCGAAGGTGAAGTTGGTGGTGCGTTCAATGTTCATAAGCACTCCAGGTTCCCCGCCCGACCCCTCGGGGATGTCGGTGTTCAGGATGCGTGGTGCATCATTCTCCCCAGCCGTGAAGAACGGGTCATCGTCTGACGAGCAGGCGGTGAAGGCTGCTGCGGCGCCACAGCACAACATGGCTGCCGCTATATAGTTGAATATGTTCTTGGCATTCATCATGATTTCATTTTTTTTGAATTAATAATTTCGATTTCATCTCTCATTCGACGTGGATGTCTTCCAGATCCCACCAGAGGCGATGGTGCCAGTCGTCACCCTTGTCCGAGTTCATCCGCTTGACCGCCTCGTCGTAGTTCTTCTTGTTGTACTTCTCCTCCTGCAACGGATAGCGCAGACGGGTTGGTGTGCGCAGATCAGCCTCATGGGCAAAGTCGAAGGTGGACAGCTGGGTGCGATCCATCAGCACGGGATAGTCCGAGCGGCGCAGGTTAGCCCATGCCTCCGAGGGGTTCATCATGTGCAGAATCCAAGCCTGTGTGTTGATGGCCTCCTTGGCATTGGTGGTCAGCACACCCTTCCTGATGAGTTCGTCGATATACGTGCTGATCTCCTCGTCCGCAATCTTGTTGGCAGGTTGCAGATAGTGGTCGTTGAGCCACACCATGGCAGCCCTGACACCATTCTTGAAGTGGTCTTCCACCTCGCCCGGCACGTTCCATCCCTTCAGCTTCGCCTCGGCCAGCAGGAACTCCACCTCGGCATAGTTGATGAGGGTACCTGGGCGGTCTGGCATCTCAAAGTCGATGGAAAGGAAAGGACGCATCATGCGGGCGTTGAAGTTGCTGGCGTCGAAACCCGCCTCTGGGTAGAGGTTCACCAGTCGTTCGAGGGTAGGAATCTCCGCATTAGCAGGTGGATTGAGCCAGTCGTTGTACCAGGCAGCACCGGGGTTGTTGGGGTGCTCCGTGTCGTTGGCACGCTTCAGGTACTCGATCACCTCGTCCGTCACGTCCACATTCCACTCGCGGTCAGGCTTCGTGTCGCTCCGCTTCGTGTTGAGGTAGTGGCGGCAGATGCGGTACAGACGTGGATCGTTCAGGTCGTTCATGATATTGAAGAACGTGGAACAAACGAACGTGGGCGACGTGGGGTCTTGTCCGTAGAGAATCTCACCGAGGGCGTTGACACGGAAGTCGAGGTCGCGCGAACCCTCATAGAGCGTGAAGGGACCGTCGGTGTAGATGATGTAGGCATCGTCGGCCGCCGACATGATGTAACCGCCTTCGGCCGTGAGCGCCTTCTCAAACTCCTCCTTGGCCTTGGTGGGGTTCACATCGCTGATGCGCATGGCATAGCGCAGACGCAGCGAGTTGGCATACCTGCGCCAGGCGTTGGGGTCACCCTTCATGCTGGTCACGTCGCCACCAATCAGATCGGTGCCCGTGCCCAGTTGCGCCACACACGCATCCAGTTCCTTGAAGAAGAAATTGTAGATCTCCTCCTGCGTCTCATATTCGGGGTTGGCGATGCCCTCCAGATAGCTCAGTCCTGCCTGGGCACAAGGAGCATCCCCATAGGTGTCGGTGATGACCGACATCAGGTACACCCTGTGGATGCGCAGTGCCGCATTGGTGTTGGGCATGTCCTGCGAGTTGTAGATGGCATCCACCAGATTCTTGATGGCCACCCCATAGAACTGATCCCAGATGAGGCGCATCTGGTCATCGTCGGCATTCACACTGCCCCCATAGAACGTCACGTTCCATCCACCGGCAAAGTGCTGGGTGAACCCCGTGATATAGCTGCGGTAAGTGTCCATCAGACCAAAGTCGCCATACGTCTGCAACAGTCCCGTGGTCAACTGTGCGCTTGGCTCTATCTTGTCGCTCTTGGTCGTGTCGGTATTGATTTCCTCCATATAACTGTCGCTGCAAGCCGTAAACACACAGAGCGCAAGCAGCAGCAGGTAGTTTTTGATTGAGTTGATTGTATTCATTGTTTTCTATCTATTAAGCTTAATTCTTAACTCTTAACTCTTAACTCTTAACTCTTAACTCCCTCAGAATTTCACGTTCACGTTGAAACCATAGCTGCGGCGTGAAGGCAGCGAACCATACTCCAGACCGAATCCCGAGGTGTTGTAGCCCGAGTCAGGGTCGATGTTCGGAATTCTCTTCCACACGATGAAGGGGTTGCGCGCCACAAACGACACGCTCAGGCTCTTCACCACCTTGCCCAACCACTTCTCGGGCAGCGTGTAACCGAAGGTGATCTCACGGCACTTCACATACGAGTTGTCATACACGAACAGCGAGGGGCAGTTTCTGGCGGCACTCTGCCAATAAGCCTCCGGATTCACCGGGATGTCATTCTCACGCCACGTGCCGTCATCGTTCAGGATGACACCCGACACCACATATCCCTCACACTTGCCAGCCTTGCGCCACTCCTCGATGGTCATGTTCGCAGCCTTGCGGTTCTCCTCCGAGCGGTACCACTCCTCACGACCTTCGAGCGTCTCCTTCGCCTTACCTGTCTCGTAGGCCGAGCGCATCGACATGGAGAAGAGGTCGGCACCCACCTTCACGTCGAAACCAGCCGACAGGCGGAAGTTCTTGTAGGTGAAGGTCGAGTAGAAACCACCTGTCCAGTCCCACGACGAATTGCCGATGATGCGCGTGTCCTTCGCCACCTCGGGCAGACCCGTCTCCTTGTTGATGATGAACCGTCCGTCCTTCGTGCGCTCGAAGTCCTTACCCTGAATGGCACCATAGTTCTCACCCACCTGGGCACCCACACTCACGCCACACCAAGTGGCCTTCTCCAACTCATACCAGTCCTTGCCATCCACCAAGGCATTCACCTTGTTCGTGTTCTTCGAGAAGTTCACACCGGCATCCCACGCAAAATCGCCCAGTTGCAGCACACGTCCGTTCAGCGCCAGTTCCACACCTCGGTTCACAATCTCACCCGCATTCACCATGCTGTAGTTGTAGCCCGACGTGGGCGACGTGGCCAGGGCGATGATCTGGTCTTTCGACTTCTGGTTGTAGTAGGTGAAGTCCACCCCCAGACGTCCATTGAACAACTTCATCTCCAGACCCACCTCAAACGAGTTCGTGCGCGTGGGCTTCAAATCCTTGTTCGGCTGCACCGAGTTGTTGATCATGCCAATCACAAAACCACCATACGAATACTTGGCGGTCGAGTAGTTCAGCGCCAACTGATAAGGGTCGGTGTCACTACCCACCTGCGCCCAAGAGGCACGCACCTTACCATAATTGATGAGCTTCTTGTTCTTGATGAACTCCGAGAACACCAAGCTACCCGACACCGACGGGTACACGTACACGTTGTTGTTCAGCGGCAACGTCGAGGACTTGTCACCACGCAACGTCGATTCCAGATAGTACGTGTGCTGATACCCCACACTGGCCGAAGCATACAACGAGTTGATCTGCTTCTGATACGTGTTCTGCTGCACACTCTGCTCCGCATAGTTCATGATCGCCACCACATCCTTCATCTGCTGATCCATGCCTGTGAAGATGTCCGTCTTGTTGTCCACCTTGAAGATGTTGCCGCCCAACGTCGCATTCAGGTCAAAGTCCCCAAACTGGTTGTTGTACAACGCCAACAACTCGGCATTCAACGTGTGGTTGTTATACTTCTGACTCTGGAACTGTCCCGCCAACTTGCCAGGCGTGGTCATGCACACGAAATCCTCAAACGTCATGAAGTTCATGTCCGTACCCACCGTTCCCTGCAACTTCAGGTGCTCGTCAATGTTCCAGATCGCCTTACCCGTCAACCTGAACACATCCTTCGCCGTCGTGTTCTTGTTCTTGTACAAATCCCAATACGGATTCTTGTTATACATGTCATTACCATTCCAGTTGGCATACTCACCATCCTCCGTCTGGTAATTCCTCAACCACGCCTGATTGTACGTCCCAGCCAACGTCATCAGGTTCTTGCCCACATTGCCCGGCGAGTCACCCAACGCCGGACGGTTCTTCACATCCTCCCGCGTGTAGTTCGCCGTGAAATCCAAATCCACAGCACCCGCCGTGGTCGTGACACGCAAGTTGAAGTTGTCACGGCTCATGTGGGTGTTGGGCAAAATGTCCTTGTTGCGCATGTCAGTAAGACTGAAACGCACACCCGTCTTACCTGAGTTCACAGAAAGAATAGCCGTGTTCTGGGCGGTGAGACCTGTGCGGAAGAAACCTGATGTGTTGTTGGGATACATTTGGAACGCTCTCTTCTCGTGGTCGAAATACTCCACCAGGAAGTCATCAGCCTTCGGTCCCCAACTCGAGTTCGTTCCCGTGGTGGCAGTTCTGGCATACTGACCACTGTAGCCCATACCATATTCCTGCTGCACGTTGTTCCACTTGGCCAACTGGGTGTCGATGGTCAGCGAACCATTGTATTCGAGACTGAATTTGTCCTTCTCGGCCTTCTTGGTGGTGATCAGGATGACACCATGGGAGGCACGGCTACCATAGAGCGCAGAGGCGGCAGGACCCTTCAGCACGGTCATGTTCTCGATATCATCAGGGTTGATGGCTGAGATGCCATCGCCCAGGTCATAACCACCCTCAGTACCTGCACTGGCAAAGTTGGTGTTGTCCAGAGGCACACCATCGATGACGTACAAGGGTTGGTTGTTGCTGCCCATTTCTGTGGCACCACGCAACAGCACACGTGTGGAACCAGAGGCACCACCAGCTGTTGGACTGACCACGAGACCAGCCACCTTACCTGCCAACGAATTGATGACGTTGGTTTCTTTGGCTTTGGTCAGTTCTTCGCCCTTCACCTCAGCCACGCCATAACCCAAAGCCTTGCGTTCGCGTTTGATGCCGAGGGCTGTCACTACCACTTCGCTCAGCGACTTGCTGTCTTCCTTCAACACAATCTTCATGTTGGGGGCAGCCTTCACTGTCACATCTTCAAAGCCGATGTAACTGATCACGAGTTCGGTGCCTGGTTCCACGTCCAGACGGAAGTGGCCATCCATGTCAGTCACCGCACCCACGTTTTGGCCTTTCACTTTCACACTGGCACCGATGATGGTTTCCACACCATCCGTCACCGTTCCATAGACTTTGGTAGTTTGTTCGTTCGTCGTGTTGCCTCCCACATTTTGTGCCGAAGCGGGTATCAAGCCCACTGCAAACACCAACGTGCTGGCCACTGCCATACGAACCATTTTCCGATAGATTGTTTTCATAAAAATGTAATTAAATAATGTAAAACACTAATGTCATAAGTTTTTTATTTTTGATATTGGTTGTTGATTGATATTTTCAGTGCAAAATTATGTGAAAATATGCGCTTTGAGGTTAGAATGCGTACAAAATGGGTTTGAATACTCTCATTTGTCAGTTTTCAACCCCTCTTTCGTGCGATTCCAAACCAAGTTGTTGGTTGATCTCTTGCATCCGTTGGGTCGTTAATGGGTAGATGCAGATGATCAGAGCCATGATGACAGCAATGGCTGCAGGAATGTAACTCATGGTGAGATGCATTCCCAACAGGGCCGTGTCGGTTTGCGTCGCAGCATTGGGCACCAACCCGAATGCGTCGAACAGTAACAGCACTGCCGACCCTGCGATGGCACCACCAAATTTCTGCGCCATCGACCCGCTGGAGAAGATGAGGGCTGTGGACGAGGTGCCATGACTCACTGTGGAGTAATCGGCCACATCAGCATACATGCTCCACACCAAGGGACTGACGATGCCCGTGAAGAGGCTGATGATGATTTGCAACAACAACATCGTGACAAAACCGCCATTGCTCACTGGCACATAGAAGAACAGGATGCTGAACACCGCCATCGCCACAGCTGAGGCAATGAACGTGGTCTTCTTGCCAAGATGCTTGCTCAGTGGCACAGCACTCACTACACCGATCATGTTGCACACCTCACCTACGGCAAGGAACAAGCCTGCAAAGAACAGAAATTCTACGGTGCCAAGGCTGATATGGGCATTCTCGCCGATGTAATACTTAAAGTAATAGGCCACGGTGGCACCACGAACGGTATTGAACAAGTTGGTGCAGAGGGCTCCGGAGGTGATGATCCACCACGGAGCATTGCGCAACAGATGCTTGAAGTCGTTGCCCAAACCAGCTGTTGGTTTCACCTTCACATGTTCGCGGGTAAGCAGAAAACTGCCGATAAATAAAAAGAAGCATATCGTTGCGATGACAATCATGGCTCCCTGCCATGCGTCAGCCTGATTGGTGACAGGTGCCAAGGGCTGATATTCCACAAAGAAGTCGCACAAGGGTTCCCAAGCGAAGAGGGCGATGAACGAGCCACCGTAGGCAAAGAACATCCGGTAGGAAGAGAATACCGTCTTCTCCTGCGAGTCGTTGGTCATCACACCCAGCATGGATGCATAAGGCACATTGATGCCCGTATAGACCGTCATCATCAGAATATAAGTGATGTACGCATAGATGAGCCGTCCCTGATTCTCCCAATCGGGCGTGGTGAAGAGCAGCACGCCAGCAATGGCGAAAGGAGCCGCAAACCATAACAGATAGGGACGGTACTTGCCCCAACGTGTCTGGGTGCGGTCGGCAATGACGCCCATCATGGGGTCGCTGACAGTGTCCCAAAACCGAGTGACAAACATCAGCGTGGCAGTCTGTGCCAACGAGAGTTGGAAAATGTCACTATAGAAGATAGGAAGATAATACGAAAAGATCTTCCAAAACATGGAACTGGACATGTCGCCCATTCCATAACCTATTTTTTCATGTAGTTTTGCCATAGAGGTATGAGATATGAAATCAGTTACATGAGGACATCCACCACATGATGTCCGGGCGTGGCAGGGATGATTGTGCCTGAGATGGGTGAACCGTCGAGCACGACAGCGCGCACACCACTCTGTTTACCTTCAGGATTCCGTACGGTAATGTCGAAAGTGGCATCGCGCAACACACGGGTCACCTGATATTCCTTCATGGTTTCGGGCACACAAGGTGCAATCTCCAAGCCGTCGAACGTGGGTCTGATGCCAAGGATGAACTGCGTGATGGTGTACCAATTCCATGCGGCGGTACCTGTGAGCCACGAGTTTTTGCCTTCACCTGGACAGGCAGCATCCTTGCCTGCCACCATCTGACAATAGACGTAAGGCTCCACTTTGTGGAGTTGCTGGTCTTCTATCCATGCAGGGCAAATCTTGGTGTAATGTTCCCAAGCATCGTTGCCACGATGAGCGACGGTCTCACCGATGATGACCCAAGGGTTGTTGTGGCAGAAGATACCTGCATTCTCCTTATAGCCTGCTGGATAACTGCTGATTTCTCCCATTTCCAAATAGTAACGGGTGAAGGCGGGATGGTTGAGCACCATACCATGTTCAGAGTCCAGATACGTCTTGCAAGCGTCGAGCGCCTTGTCCACCATGCCGAGTTCCTGACCGATGCCAGCCATCGTACAGAATCCTTGACTCTCAATGAAGATCTTCCCTTCCTCGTTTTCCTTCGAGCCAATTTTATGACCGTAATAATCGTAAGCGCGCAGGTACCACTCACCATCCCAACCGTATTTCTTCACTGCCTCCACCATTGCGTCAATGCAGCGTTGGGCACGTTCCGCTTCGTTGTGCTTGGCGATTTTGTCACAAAGCTCAACGTATTGTTTTCCCGTGAATACAAACAGACCTGCAATCATCAGCGACTCAGCCTTCGAACCCTCACTCTGATTCTCGGTCGTCTGGAAACTCTCGTTGGGATCCCAAGAGAAGCAGTTCAGATTGAGACAGTCATTCCAGTCGGCACGTCCGATGAGTGGCAACATGTGTGGACCAAGGTTCTCTATCACATGGTTGAACGAGATGCGCAGGTGTTCGAAGAGTGACACCTCCGTGCCTGGTTGGTTGTCGAAAGGCACAGGCTCATCGAGGATGGAGAAGTCGCCCGTTTCCTTGATATACGCTACCGTCCCGAAGATGAGCCAGCAGGGGTCATCGTTGAATCCACCACCAATGTCGTTGTTGCCACGTTTGGTCAGGGGCTGGTATTGGTGGTAGCAACCACCATCGGGGAACTGCGTCGAGGCGATGTCAATGATGCGCTGACGGGCTCGGCTGGGCACTTGATGGACAAATCCCACGAGATCTTGGTTGGAGTCTCGGAAGCCCATGCCACGACCCACACCGCTCTCGAAGAAGGAAGCAGAACGGGAGAAGTTGAAAGTAATCATGCACTGGTACTGGTTCCAGATGTTCACCATGCGGTCGAGACGCTCATCACCACTCTGGACGGTGAATTTCGACAACAGGCCATCCCACATCTGATGCAGTTCGTCAAAGGCAGCATCTACGGCATCCACCGTCGAGAAATGTTGGATGACTGCATGTGCCTTCTCTTTATTGATGATGGTATGGTCGAGCGACCCCAATGAGGTGATCAGGGCAGCGTGCGGGTTGGGGGAGGCTTCAAACTTCTCATCCTGTTCATTCTCCACATAACCCAACAGGAAGATGTAGTCCTTCGACTCGTTTGGCTGCAGCGTCACCTCGATATAATGCGAGGCGATGGGACTCCATCCGTGAGCCAAGGAGTTGGCAGGCTTTCCTGCCTCTACACATTGTGGCATCGACAGGTCGTTATACAGTCCCACAAACGACTCTCGGTCGGTGTCGTAGCCATCTACCTCAGCATTGGTGACGGCATAGTAGGCATAGTGGTTGCGTCGCTCCTTATATTCCGTCTTGTGATAGAGCACGATGCCTTGCCCTGCTCCCTGCCTCTCAATTTCCACCTCACCCGTCGAGAGGTTACGCTGGAAATTCTCACCATCAGTGGCGGCATTCCACAGACACCATTCAGCATAACTGAAGAGTTTCAAGTGTTTCACGCTGTTGGTCTTGTTGGTCAGCGTCAGTTTCTGTACCTCAGCCCATGTGTTCAGTGGCACGAAAAAGAGCACCGATGCCTCCACTCCATTCTTGCTGCCAGTGATGCGGGTGTAGTTCATGCCATGACGGCATTCGTAACTGTCGAGCGGTGTCTTGCAAGGCTTCCATCCAGGATTCCACACCACCCTGTCATCCACGATATAAAAGTAACGACCGACATGATCCATCGGTACACTGTTGTATCGATAACGGGTGATGCGGCGGAACTTGGCGTCTTTATAAAAATCATACCCCCCCGCTGTGTTTGAAATCAGTCCAAAGAAATCCTCATTGCCTAAATAGTTGATCCAAGGAAACGGGGTGGCAGGGTCTGTGATGACATACTCACGGTTGTTGTCATCGAAATGTCCAAAAGTCTTCATCTATATTTTACTCTTAATTTTACTCTCAATTTTACTCTTAACTCTCAACTCTTAACTCTTAATTTTTCCCTTCCATTATGCCGTTGAGCAGCCATGGACTTTTCACCTTCATGCCACTGGTGCGGTCGAAGATGCCGAATTTCTCTTGTCCGTTGCCGAAAGCGTTATTGTCCCATACGAAGGTGGAGAAACCTCGTTTACGAGCTTCGCTGACCAAGAACTTACAATAATAAGTGGCATTGTCATGTTGCAGGTCGGCTTGACCGCCCTTGGTGTGGTCAGTCACGCCCCATTCGCCAATGACGACTCCTAATCCCTTGTTAGCCCATGTGCTCACCACGCGGTTGAAAAAATCGGTCATGGTCTTTTCGTTCTCCTGAGGGGTGTCGCCATACTGCTTATAGTCATCACCCCAGAAGTAGTACTTGCAGGAGCCCGCATAGTCCCAAGGGGTGTAATAATGGAACTCCACACTCATATAGTTGTTGCCATTGCCCTCTGCATCGGTGGGAATGATGAAGTCGCCGTTGTTGATTCCGAAGTCGGGATTGCACACGTAGGTCTGCACAATGAGGTGACGCTTCGCATTGTTACCGCCCGTGGCACGTACCACATCAATAAAGGTCTGGTTGTAGGAATTCTGCACATCAAGGTTCTCTTGTGCAGGCTTTCCCCAGTTGTCGCGAATATGCACCTCGTTGGTGCCTGCAAAAGCCACACGGTAATCATAATCAGCAAATTCGCTGGCGATATTCAACCAAAGCAATGCCAACTTCTGATTATTTTCTTCTTTATATTGAAGAGTGGGACGTCCTTCCAGCCATTTGTCGTGGTGGGTGTTGATGATGACCTTCAAGTCGTTGTCTAAACACCAGTTTACGACCTCCTTGATGCGAGCCATCCACGCCTTGTCAATGCTCATGGCCTGCGAATTGGTGATGTGGCACTGCCAACGGATGGGGATACGGATGGCGTTGAAGCCTGCATCTTTGATGGCCTTGATGGTCTTCTTGGTCACGACGGGATTCCCCCAAGCCGTCTCGGCTTTGATGCTGTTGTCTGGCATACCAATCTGCATCGATTCGCCGTCTTGTCCTGGTGCGGAACATTCAAATTGGTTGCCGAGGTTCCATCCTACGACATCCTGATTCCACTGTTTAGCTGTGATTCCCTCTGTGGGTTGTTGTACTTCGTTTGCTGAAGGCTGTTCTGGTTGTTCTGATGCTTCTGCCGTACAGGCAGGAAGGGTTAGGAGCATACCTAATCCAATAAGAATACTGTTAATCATTTTCATGAGAATTGATTTGATGGTTTCACACATACATATAACATTTTGGTGTTGCAAATGTACGGCATTCCTGATGAACAGGGGTATGAATACAAACAGAAAAGGTTTCAAAACTGACAGATTACGTTTTGAAACCTTTCCTTTAATAGATTCTATACCCTCATCAGCAGTATTTCGAGGGTGAGACGCCGAAATATTTTTTAAACACGGTACTAAAATATTTTGCATTATCGAAGCCTGTCAAGTAAGCTGAGTCCGTGACAGAATGGCCACTACGTAATAAGGCTGCGGCTCGTTCCAGTCGGATGATACGGATGAAGTCTTGAGGGGATTTGCCTGTAAAGGTCTTCAATTTGAGATAGAACAAGGTGCGGCTCATGGCCATCTCGCGGCATAGGCGTTCGATGTTGAAGCTGGTGTCGGAAAGATTGTCTATGACCAAATTGGTCACTTTTTCGATAAACGCTGAGGCCTCAGAATTATTGTAAGGATTGTTGTCTTCTGAAGACTCTACGTTGTCGGCTGGCTCTTCGCTTTCTGCTCCTTGCTCCTCGTCCCTTGTCCCTTGCTCCTCGTTCCTTGCTCCTTGTCCCTCGCTCCTTTCCAACGAACTCACTACCAGCCGCATGTACTTCGTGTGCAATTGGTAGAAATACCAGGCGCCATAGAAGGCTAAAATGACAAGACTTGTATAGACTATCCACATCCACCAAGAGTTCCACCATGGTTCTGCCACAATGATGGTGAGGTGTTGCTCGTCGAGCACTTGTCCGCAGGTGCGACTGACACTGCGTAGGGTGAGTTGGTGGGTGCCTGGTTCGAGGTTGGTGAATCGGATGTATTGCTGGTCGGAGGGCTGGCTCCACTCGCCATTGCCCACTCGGTACTGCCAAGCGATGTCGAACTGATTGCGCAAGTTGATGCTCTCGAAGTAGAGGTCGAAGGTGCGTTCGCTGTAGTGCAGGCGCAGCTTCCCCTCTTTCAGCATGCCATTCACACGTTTCTTGAAGAGTTCGCTATCGCCTTCGGAGCAGCTGATGCCAAGGATGTTCAGGTGGGTAGTGTAGTTGATTTGTTGGATATTGTCGGGGTTGATGATAAGGGCACCGGAGGTTGTGCCGTAAAGCACATGACCGTTGGGCAGATTGATGAC
Source organism: Bacteroidaceae bacterium (assembly GCA_045117095.1). Classification (GTDB taxonomy): domain Bacteria; phylum Bacteroidota; class Bacteroidia; order Bacteroidales; family Bacteroidaceae; genus Minthosoma. The sequence goes on from JBGUMY010000048.1 coordinate 12,162, forward strand.
TGCGCGGGCTGAATACTCACGGGCGAGGCCGTAGCAATAGTTCACATCAACCACCTCGGCTTGTCCCTCCCCCTTTGCCTCTTGATAGAATGAAAGGCCTTGGTCGGTGGCGATGAACATGCGTCCCTTGTTGTCCTTGCAGATGCTGTAGATGGTGTTGGAGGGCAGACCGTCTTGGTGGGTCAGTTGGCGGCAGGAGTGGGTGACGAGGTCATAGATATAGATGCCACCACCGTCGGTACCCATCCATAGCTGCTGACTGTTGTTGACGAAGAGCGAGTAGATGTACTTGTTGACGTCAAGGGGATTGACTGAGGTGTAGTCGAGTTCGGAGAATCGTCCCGCTCGGCTGTCAACGATCCAGAGGCCATTGGCGGTGCCAACGGCAATCCGATCGTCGGGCAGTTGCACGATGTCCTGCACGTTGTTGATGGGGTAGTAATGGCAACCCTGTGCTGAGAGCTGTACCAGGTCACCATCCAGACAACCCATCCACAGGTCGCCCTGACGGTCGTAGAGGAGTTTGTAGACATGGTCATCGCGTAGCACACCGCCACGTTGGGTGTATAGCTGACGGGCTTGTCCGCTCTCCGTCATTTCATAGACACCTTTGCCGTAGGTGGAGGCCAGCATGGTGCCCTGTGGGGTCATGCAGAGGCTGAGCACTACAGCTCCATGGCAGGTGTGCCGCCATTGCTGGGTGATGGGGTCGTGGAAGCTCACCCCATTGTCCGTTCCCATCACCATCCAGCCGTCAGGCCATTGGGCGACGCAGTTCACGTGGTCGTTGAGCAGCGACTGCTGATTGTCGCGCACGTGCTGGAAGACGGCGGAGGTGCTGCCCACGGGACGGGCGATGTCGATGCCGCCCGAATAGGAACCGATGATGATGTTGCCCCAACGGTCGCATAACAGGGCATAGATGCCATTGCCGTGCAACACCCCGTGCGCACCCTCGTTGGCATCGAAGAGCAATTCACCCCGATAGGCTCCTTGCCCCTCAGGTTGTCGGGTCACCTTGAAGACTCCCAATCCGTCGATGCCCACGAGCATGGTGTGGTCATCGTAGGGGCAGATGCTGCGCACAGGGTTGCAGATGGGGTCGCCCGTGAGTTCGTTCTCCGTGAAGGAGCATGAAGGGCTGTGGGCAGACGAGTTGGGTTGGGGATTGGCAGGGGGTGAGGGGCGAGAGACGGTCAGTATGTGGAGGCCATCGAGGAAGCCACCCAACCATACCTTGTCCCTCACCACATCATAATACCCGCTTTCCACGTTGTAGTCCATCAGTTTTTTCAGGTTCATGTCCCGTTTGGGTACGGTGGTCTGGTGGGTGGGATAGTCGAGCACGCCATCCCTTGTGCAGATGAGGAGGTTGAAGGGGGTTGGGACGAAGGTGTTCACGTAGATGCCCTTGATTACGGGGATGAGGGTCTGGTCTTGGAGGAAGTAGAGACCCTCGCGCATGGCCAGCCATGTGCCCTGTGGGGTCATGAGCACATCGTTCAGCACCACATCGCCCTCCATCATGTCGGACACGTCGGCGATGAGTCGGAACAGGTCTTGTACCTCGTCGTAGAGGAAGAGGCAACCTTTGTTGTCGAACGCTGCCAATGCGGAGTCGGGGGTGAGGGTCAGTTTGGTGATGCGTCCCGCATGCTGACTCAGGATGCCTGAGTCGCCTATGGGGTAGTGCCGGATGTGCAAGCCGTTGTAGCGTTCAGCCCCCTCCTTGGTTGACCACCATAGCGCTCCATCCTCCGTCTGCAAGATGCTGTAGATGCGTTGGCTGCTCAACCCCTCCGCCTGTCCCAGGTGAGAAAAGGTGAACTCCCGTACCTCTTGTGCGCCGAGGGGGATGAGCACAAGGAAAAGGAGGGTGATGAGTATGGTGAGGCGTTTGTGCATAGCGTGTCAATGAGAGTGCCCCTTGACCGACGGTCTCATGGAGAGTGCCAGGACGTTGCCCCGCAGGAAGACGGGGATGAGGTACCAGTTCTTGGGGGAGAAGAGTTTCAGGAGGATGTTCTCGGCTCGGAAGAGTGCCGTCATGAGGGGGTGGTGGTACTTGCTGTAGCAGTAGATTTTGGAGATGTAGCGTTCCTGACGGATGCACTTAGGGGAGGTTTGGGTGGTGGCGCCGTGGGCATGGAGGAAGCGCACGGTGGGATAGACCACGTTCTGATAGCCGTGGAGTTCGAGGCGGCGGGCGATGTCGTACTCCTCGTGGAAGAGGAAGATGTTGGTGTCGAAGCCGCCGATCTGCCAGAAGACTTCGGAACGGAACATCATGAAGCTGCCGTTGATTTCGGACACCACGAAGGGCTCGGTGCGGGTGAGGTTGCTGCGCTTGGGATAGCGAGAGGGGAAGAGGTGCTCGAAGATGTCATCGCCAAAGAGGTCGCGACGGATGCCCATCTTGTGTCGGAAGGAGAAGGCGATGGAGCCGTCGGAACGGTATTGCTGGGGCGTGATGACGCCTGCCTCGGGATGCGTGGAGAGGTAGTCGCGCAGGGGCGTGATGCAGTCCTCGACCAACTGCACGTCGCTGTTGAGGAAACAGAGGTAACGCCCTTTGGCGGCATTGGCGCCCATCATATTGCCTAAGCCGAAACCGGTGTTCAGTTTAGAGTTTAGAGTTGAGAGTTTAGGGTTTTGGGTAAGTGCCACCAGTTCGGCGTAGTTCTCGGGGGTGCTGTGGTTGTCGACGATGATGATCTCATAGTCCTTGTCCCCATAGATGCGCACGATGGACTCCACGCATTGTTGGGTGATGCGTGGTGTGTTGTAGTTGAGGACAATGAATGAAACCATGATTGAATTAATATTTAAGTTTCGGTATAAGAGCCGATTGTTTTATTGCGGCAAGCCGCCGAAAGAAAAATAATGAAAAATAGATAAAGATATAAAAACATATTACTATTTTTATTTATTTTTCATTGTTTTTATCTATTTTTCCTTCGGCGGCTTGCCGCAATTTCTTATGTCGAACTCACGTTTGATTACTTTTTCTTCATTTTTTTCTTCAACGCCTGTTTGGTCTCGAAGTGGTCGAGTCGCTTCATCACCAGTTGGATGGCCCATTCCGTATTCCATCCACGCAGTTCGGCATATCGGGTGATGATTTTCGTGAGGGCTGGCCGCACGTGGGTGAGGCGCATCAGGTTGTGGATGCATTGCTCACGGGTGGGATTCTCCACGAAGAGGGAGCGGTTGATGTCGATGGTGGTGATGCAATAGCCACCGGGTGACTTGGGGTCGGGGTGGTAGAGGAAATTGGAGAGATTGGTGTCGCCATGCATGAACCCCTTCTCGTGCATCTTCACCAAGAAGCGGGCGAGGGCGTTGATGAGGTCATCGTGACCTTCCAGTTCGTCGCGAAGCAGACGGAGGTCGGGGTCGGGGCAGTAGTCGGTGAGGACATAGCCCTGGCGGTAGAGTCCCCATTTGTATTCCTCGACACAGGCAATGGGGGTGGGGGTGTTGATGCCCAGTTCCTGCAACTTCAGGGCGAAGTTGTAGGCACGTTTCGGTTTGCTGGGGCGACGGAACGTGTAGTCGAAGCGCTGATGGAAGGGCGAACGGTGGAAGCGCTTCACGACCACCTTGGAGCCATCGTCCTGCTTGAAGACCCTGACGGTGTTGCGCGAGTCGTAAATCAGCATGCCCTCCTTGTCGAATGTTTCTGGTATCTCGGCCACGAATCTCTTCAGTGACTCATACTTGGGGTTAATGATGTTTTTATATTTCATAGGAAAAGATTGTTTTTACTCAAAATGAGGGAAGATGGATGTTGTTTTGTCGGCAGAACTCCCGATAGGGAAGTTCCAGGTTGATGTAATAGAAATTATGCTGAATCTGTTTCTCCTTGGGGGGTGGGGTCATGTAGTCGCCATACATGTGGGTGAGATAATCGTCGGCCTTGGAGAGTCCCATGAAGGTCTTGCCCTCGAACTCGTAGGGCTTGGGTTCGCCCAACCACTCCTTGCGGATGATGCCCTTCTCGTTGGAGTCGTAGTCAATCACCTCGTCGCAATCGTCGAAGGCGTAGGTGGTCATGAAGCGCTGCACCTTGTCCTGCAGTCCTTTCAAGGTAAACAGCTTGTGAATCATCAGCGGCCACCACGAACGGGGACCTTTGCCGTGCTTGAAGGGGTCGCGACCGCGGAAGAAGAGCAGGTGGCGGTAGAACTTGTAGGACTTGAGGTGACGCCTGACTACCTGCTTGTCGGAGGGGATGCCATCCAACGGGAAGATGTCGATGTAGATGCCCTCGGGGAAGTTGAAGTCGGGACGCTCCAAGACCGTGGTGCTGGAATCCTCCACCTTGGCAAAGGGGTAAGGGTAGTCGGGACGGTTGTGAGGCCCCACCACCTCGAAGGGGGCGGGCATCCACTCCTGGCAATGCGCCAGCAACTGGTCGTAGTCGGGACGGGGCATGCAGATGTCCATGTCATCATCCCAAGGGATGAAGCCCTTGTGGCGCACCGCTCCCAACATGGTGCCAGCCCAGAGGTAGTAGCGCAATTGATGCGCACGGCACACCTGATCGATGCACTCCAGCATGGGGACGAGTCTGCCCTGCAAGGTCTTGATGTCGTAGTTGGCTGTATGAATGAGTCGCATAGTCTTTATCCTTTCGTGTTCTCGGTGGGCAGAGAGAGCAGTTTGCGGTACAGATTCAGGTAGGCGCGGATGTGTCGCTCATAACTGAACGTGCGGGCATGTTGCCGCACCTTCTCCACCCGTTCGGCATCTTCGTAGAATGTGGGCAACTGCGCCTTCACCACCTTCGCCATCTCGTCGGGCGTGAGGTGCTCCCACACCGTGGCACAATCGCCACAGATCTCAGGCAGACACGTGGCGGAGGAGATGAACACCGCCTTGCCAAACTGCATCGCCTCGATGGCGGGCAGTCCGAAGCCCTCGCCCACACTGGCGAACAGGAAGGCTTCGCAGTGGCGATAGAGCCACACCCGTTCCTCGCCTGTAATCTTGCCCACCAGAAAGGCGTTCTGGGTGGGAAGCGCCTCGATGTGCTCGCGCACCACCTTGGCGTAGGCGAAATGGTCATCGCCACACACATAGAGGTCGTGGTCGGGAAATGCCCGCATCATATCCACCAAGAGGTGGAAATTCTTCTTGGGACGTATCTGTCCGATGGCAAAGAAAAACGGTCGGCCTGTCGCAAAGGCGGGCTTCCGCTCCGCCTCGCCTGTGATGTCCTCCACGCCATTGTAGATGACCCGGACAGACTTTCCCCGCAGGTTGAACTGCTCCTCGATCTGTCTGCCCACAAACTTCGAGATGCAGGTGATAGCATCAGCCTGGTTGATGGCATGTTGCAGCACGAGCTTGTGCTTCTGCTGACGAATCCAGTTCTTTTCGGTCAGGTAGTTGAGATCGTGGATGGTCAGCACGAACTTGCCACACCTGCCCCGTCGGCGTTTCAACTGCTGCTGGGTGGTGGAGTGCCACAAGTCCACTGTGGGAAGGCCGTTGCGGAAATACTTGTGGAACTTGCGCCGAATCCGGGTGGTATCGACCAACGAACCGAAATCGTGTTCATAGCCAGCAGGCAACAGAAAATGAAACTTCAGTGCCTCATCTTCCAGCCTCGAATACCACGCCGCATAGTTCTTGGCAATCTGACCAAAACCGCTGGTCGGATTGCCAATATCGGTAAGATCCAGCAAGACCGTTTTCTTTTCCATGCGGCAAAGATAGGCAAAATAAATGAAAAAGAAGCGTGAAAAGTGAAAAAAATATATCATTTGCGCTGCCCGAACGGTAAGTACAGCACTTTTTTCATTTTTATCTTGTCACTTTTCAGTCAAAATCCCTATCTTTGCCCCCCATAATCATACCCACCAAAACCATGAATATACTCGTCGTACGTTTCAGGCAGATGGGCGACGCCATTCTCGCCACCGCACTGCTCAATACCCTTCGTCATAACTTTCCGGAGGCGCAAATCCACTTTGTGCTCAACGAGAAGATTGCACCGCTGTTTCGGGGACATCCATCCATCGACAAAATCATCACCTTTGCTGAGGATGAGAAGCACCATTTTGTCCACTACCTGAAACGGGTGTATCAGGTGGTGCATGACACCCACTACGATGTCATCATCGACATGCGCAGTACGGCCAACACGATGCTGTTTGCACGCTTCTCACCCCACACGCCCTATCGCATCGGGGTGAAGAAGAGCTACACCCGTCTGGCCTTCAACTACTTGATACCGCCCTGTGGGAAGAAGTCGATGGTGGAGCATGACGTCAGCTTCGCCGACCCGCTCCATGTCCTCAAACCCATCGAACCCGTCAAGGAGTTCTCCCTCCACATCACAGAAGAGGAGAAGGAGGACTTCGGCGCCTATCTGCGACAACAGGGCATCAATCTGAAGAAACCCATCATGCTGGCGAACGTCACCGCCAAACTGGCATCGAAGGTGTGGGACGAAGACCGCATGGTGTGGGTCTTGCAACAATTCATGCAGGAGTACCCCCACTACCAGATCATCTTCAACTATGCCCCGGGACAGGAGGCGGAGAATGCCCTCCGTGTCTATAAGAAGTTGGGCTGTCCGCTGGAAGTGTTCATCGATGTGCAGGCTCGCTCCTCACGCGAACTGGTGGCGATGGGCTATTATATGTCGCTCTTCTTCGGCAACGAAGGAGGCGCCCGTCACATCATGCACGCCACAGGATGCCCATCGTATGTCATCTGTGCGCCCGCCAACAGTAAGTCGGTGTGGATTCCCCAAAACAGTATACCAGCCGAGGGCATCTCTCCTGCCGACCTTGCCTCACCTGCCGACCTCGCCAAGATGAACACGGAGCAGCAATATGCGCTCATCACCAAGGAAAGGGTCTGGGAGCGGCTGAAGGACTTCATCCAACGTACACAAA
>JBGUMY010000049.1:0-4961 GCA_045117095.1 Bacteroidaceae bacterium
CTCAGGCACAGCCACAGAACGTAGCACCGATCCTCTGCCTGCTGAGGCGTTGCCTCTTCCCAAGCAGCCTGAAGAATATGTTGGCCCTATCATCATCGAGGCTGAGAACATGGATTACAAATCTGTGAAGAACGTTGCATTGACTCATACGGGTTGGTGGGCACAGGATGTGTCTGAATTTGCAGGTATGGGTTATGTGGATTTGGGAACCAGCACTTCCGCCGCCTTGCGTCATCAGCTCAAGCTGAAGAAGGGTGGCGACTATGACATCTATATGCGTTATTGCAACTCAACGAAGGCTGGTAGCATCAGATTTGCAGTCAACGGAAAGAACACCACCGTAGCCTGCGAGAAGGTGAAACTGAACGATTGGCATAAGGTGAAAGTGACGGCTACGCTGAAGGAGGGCACAAACAATCTCGTTATCACCAACTCTGGTGGTGTGGGCATGTATATCGACCAGATCATCTACTCGCCAGTGGGTACAGAGGCTGATGAGTATAAAGTAAGCATTCGTGAGGCTGAACACGGAAAGGTGGAGGCTGATGTGGTAGAGACTCCTGAGGGTTCAACCGTCACGCTGACTGTCACCCCTGATGCAGGTTGCAAGTTGAAGGAACTGCGTGTGGTCAACTCTGTGTACTACACCATGAACAAGACCATTCCTGTGAATGATTCTGGTGTCATTACCTTCACGATGCCTGATGACAATGTGACCATTCAGCCCATCTTCGTGGATGCCACAGCGGCTTATACCCTCGACTTTTCTGACGTGCTGACAGGCACGGTTCCTAAGGGCTGGCGTGCAACTCAAGGTGGCAACGAGGTGCATGAATATCCCAACTCCTATACGTCTGGTGCCCGTACCTTTGAAGGCTTCGCTGGTTATCAGGGCAAGGCTTTCTATTGGCGTGACAACAATGCAGAATATGGCAAGCAGAGCGCCTATCCGTTGAATCTTCAGGTTGGCAACTACAAACTCACCTTCGCCAATGCTGCATGGACAGGTTCGCCCAAATTCAAGGCTCAGATTCTCAATGCCTCCACCAACAAGGTCATCGCCGAATCCAGCACCTATACTGCTTCGCCCAATGTCAACCGTAACACAGGAGCCAGCATCAAGTCGGCAAAGGCTTATACGCTGCCTTTCACCATCGAGACAGCAGGCAAGTACATCATCCGCTTTGTCGATATGACCAGTGGCGATGGCATGCACGAGTTCCTGTTGGCTGAATGTCGCATCAATACCGTCATGGAAGCCGATGCCATCATCGCCGTACAAGATGGTGAAAGCAACAAACCTGCTGGCATCTACAGTCCATCAGGTGTCCTGCTGCAACACATGCAACCAGGCCTGAATATCATCAGAACCAAGGATGGAAAGACTAAAAAGGTACTATTTTAAGTAATAAATCCAAACACACCTATCTGGTCAAGGAATACCAACCCGATAGCGACAGGAGCAATGTAACGGAGCGCGAAAATGAGGAGCTTGAAATAAGGGGTCTTCAAATCGCCTCCGTTGCTTATTTCATCACGATAGAGTTGGCGGTCAAGCACCCATCCTGCAAAGATGCTGATGAGCATGCCTCCTACAGGAAGCAAGAATCGGCCAGAGAAGTCATCGAAGAGCGAGAAGATGTTGCGGTCGAAGAGCTTCACATCGCTCAGAGGACCAAACGAAAGAGAACACAGGGTGCCCAACACCAGCACGCTCAGCGTCACCAAGGTGGCTCCCTTCTTCCTCGACATCTTAAATTCTTCGGTCACATAAGCGGTTGCCACTTCATGCAACGAAATAGCGCTGGTGAGTGCTGCCACAAACAGGAGGAAATAGAAAGCGGTGGAGAAGATGACTGCCAACACACTCCCATCGCCTAAAGCCTGTTGAAACACGTTAGGCAGCGAAATAAAAGTCAATCCTGCTCCTACCCCCACCTCATTGGGATCCATTCCGATGTTGAAGACAGAAGGGAAGATGATAAAGCCTGCCATGATGGCGATGAGCGTATCGATGAATGCCACATTCACCGCCGATTTTGCCAATGGAGTCTTCTTGTCGAAATAGCTGGCATAAGTGCAGAGACAACCCATCGCCAGACTCAGCGAATAGAAAGCCTGCCCCATCGCATCGAGGATGGTGGTGCTGTCCACCTTGCTCCAATCGGGTTTCAGCAAGAATGTGATACCTCTCGATGCACCAGGCAAGGAAATGGAACAAACGGCCAAGAAGACCGTGATGATGAAGAGGGTGGGCATCATCAGTTTGGCAGACTTCTCAATGCCCGACTGCACCCCCCTCGTGATCACGTAGTGGATGATGCCGACAAAGACAAAGAGCCACAACGTCGGCAACCAGGGGTTCGACACGAACTGATTGAAGATGTCCCCATATTGTGTGGCAGGCACATCATAGAAAGCGTTGGTGACAGACAGGAAGGTGTATTGCATCGTCCAGCCACCCACCACCACATAGTAGCACATGATGAACCAGCCCGTGAACACACCCATGCGCCCCACCCACTTCCAGGGCGAGTCGTTCGACACGATGCGGAAGGCTCCAGCCGTGTTGGCATGCGTGTAGCGACCGATCAGGAACTCGCTGATCATGATGGGCAAGCCCAAAAGGATGATGCACAACACATAGATGATGATGAACGCAGCACCACCATTCTGACCCGTCTCGATGGGGAAACGCCACACATTGCCCAATCCCACAGCCGAACCAGCAGCAGCCAAGATGGCTCCTAATTTCGATCCGAAGTTTTCTCTTTCCATGTTTTCTTGAACTTCCGATTCAGACCCACGCACAACAGTATGCCTATCAACGCGCCCACAGCATCTGCCTCAAAATCTATCCAATCGCCCGAACGGCAGGTGGTCAGGTAGGCCTGCACCAATTCCATCGCACCACCCAGCGCCGTCGCATAGAGCATCATGATGATGCGGGCTGTCCACATGAACATCCGTTTGTTCCTCACCACATGATCTATCCACATCACAAACACCAAGCCCCCATACATCACCATGTGAACCCACTTGTCAATCAGCGGCACATCGCCCATCGGTGGATTTTCTGGAATAGGAATCGTGCTCAGCACCACAATGGCCACCGTCACCAGCGTGGTCAATATATATTCTTTGATTGTCTTCATACCTTCTCCGATGAATCGTTCGCCTTTTCAAAGTCCACCTCATCCTTCCACATCCTGTAGGGACGTTTCAGCATATACTTATTATAATAGTGGAAATCGCCCGTCACCTCCTTGCCCAAGAAATCCGGCTTCTCAAACGGCTCATCCTCGCTCTCCAACTCAATCTCAGCCACCACCAGCCCCTCATTGTCGCCAAAGAACTCATCCACCTCAATCGTGTGCTTGCCATTCCTGATGAGGTAACGATCCTTGTCCACACGTCCGGGCATACACAGCGCCATCATCTCACGGGCATCCTCCAAGGGAATTTCCGTCTCAAACTCATACCTCGCAAAGCCATCCTTCTTGGGTGCCCCCTTGATGGTCAGATAGCCCTTGTCATCACGGATTCTGATTCTCACCGTCCGTCCAGGTGCCGTCTCGAAATACCCCTGCTCAATATGCGTCTTGCTGTCAGCAAAAGGTTTCCACTCGCCCTTCACCAAAAACTTTCTCTCTATTTCCTGCATTTTCACTCTTCCTTCGCAAATTCCATCAAATACGCCTTGATGAAGTCATCGAGTTTGCCATCCATCACACCACCCACATCGCTGGTCTGGTAGTTCGTGCGGTGATCCTTCACGCGGCGGTCATCAAACACATACGAGCGGATCTGACTGCCCCACTCTATCTTCTTCTTGCCAGCCTCCACCTTCGCCTGTTCAGCCATACGGTGCTGCAACTCCTTGTCGTAGAGCATCGAGCGCAACAGCCTCAGCGCATTCTCCTTGTTCTTGGGCTGGTCACGCGTCTCCGTGTTCTCGATGAGGATTTCCTCCTCCTCACCCGTATAGGGGTCTTTGTACTGATACCTCAGACGCACGCCCGACTCCACCTTGTTCACGTTCTGACCTCCAGCGCCACTGCTTCGGAACGTGTCCCACGAAATCCTCGCCTGCTCAATCTCCACATTGATGGTGTCATCCACCAAAGGCGTCACAAACACACTCGCAAACGAGGTCATGCGCTTGCCTTGGGCATTGTAAGGACTCACTCTCACCAATCGGTGTACCCCACTCTCTCCCTTCAGATAGCCGTAGGCCATATCGCCCTGAATCTCCATCGTCACCGTCTTGATGCCAGCATCCTCACCATCCTGGAAGTTGCTGATCGTCACCTTATATCCATGCTGCTCCGCATACCGCTGATACATTCTCATGAGCATCTGTGCCCAGTCCTGCGCCTCCGTACCACCAGCACCGGCATTGATCTTCAGCACGGCATCCATATTGTCCGCCTCACCCTGCAACATATTCTTCAGTTCCAAGTCCTCGATGAGCTTCAACGCCTTGACATAGTAGTCATCCACCTCCTCCTCGGTCGACATCTCCTCCTTGTAGAAGTCAAACGCCACCTCCGTATCGTCCGTAGCCGCCTTCACCTCGTTGTAACCCTCAATCCAGCGTTTCAGATCCTTCACCTTCTTCATCTGCGCCTCAGCCGCCTTCTGGTCGTCCCAGAATCCCGGAGCCTGAGTCCTCAGTTCCTCCTCTTCCACTTCCATTTGTTTGTGGTCAATCTGCAGGTAACGGTGCAACGCCTCCGTCCTGTCCTTAATGTCCTTCAGTTGTTCTGCTGTAATCATAAATCATTGAATTTTGGCTGCAAAGGTACGACTTTTTTCCGAGATTTTGACTATCAGGAGCCATGAAAGATTTGTTGCGGCAAGCCGCCGAAAGAAAAATAGGGAAAAACAAGTAAAATACATAAAAATATTTTTCCATATCTTTCCCTATTTTTTTATATTTTTCCGTTTTTAAATGGTTC
>JBGUMY010000050.1:0-8123 GCA_045117095.1 Bacteroidaceae bacterium
CGAAATAAACCCATCGGGAGTTTACGGTTGGTACTAATAGCATATACGGACTCACAAGGTGTCTGACACGTTGTGAGGCAGGCGACAAACGGGAGGGCGGCGCTTCCGCTACGGCGGATGGCTCCGCCCTCCTATCTTCTCTGAAACGACAGAAACCACGTTCTTTGACAGACTGAGACAGACGGATAAATTTTTCGCGGAGGAGTTCTTTGACACGAATTCCCATGAATGACCCACGAATTTCCATGAATATGGATGATCATTGTTTATCCGTTTGGTCTCAGCATGAATGGAAGTATCACCAAACCGAGAGTGATATGAACAGGCGGGACCCCCTCGGCAGGCTTTCGGGACTCCCGAAAACGAGAAAAGGCCCCCTCGGCAAACTTTCGGGACTCCCGAAAACGAGAAAAGACCCCCTCGGCAGACTTTCGGGACTCCCGAAAACGAGAAAAGGCCCCCTCGGCAGACTTTCGGGACTCCCGAAAATGAGAAAAGGCCCCCGCGGCAAGCTTTCGGGACTCCCGAAAATGAGAAAAGGCCCCCGCGGCAAGCTTTCGGGACTCCCGAAAACGTGAATAGGGAGGTTAGATTCATCGCCATAGTTATTCGGATATATCGAACAGACCCAATTCGTTGGCAAAGATGAGGAAGATGCAGAGAGGGGCGAAATAGCGGATGATGAAACGATAGACGGGATAGAGGGGCAAACGGAGGGTGCCGTTGTTGGTGAGTTCGGTTCGTAGAACCTTCTCGTCCACCACCCAGCCAAGGAACAGACACATCAGCATACCTCCAATAGGCATGATGAACTTGGCCACGAGGAAGTCGAAGAGGTCGAAGAAGTTCATGCCGAAGATGTGAACATCTTGCCAATCGCCAAAAGACCACGAACAGAACATGCTCAGCACCATACACACGATGCTGACCAGCACGGCTGCCAGAGGGCGAGGCATACGGAAATTGGTGTGGAAATAGGCTGCTGACATCTCGAGCATGGAGATGCTGCTGGTAAGGGCTGCCATCACCAACAAAAGATAGAACACCAGCGAGAAGGTATAGGCCAACCAAGGCATATCTCCAAACACCTGCTGGAAGACGTTGGGCAACGTGACAAACACAAGCGAGGGGCCTGCATCAGGACTTAACCCCGGAATGGAATAGACGGCGGGGAAAATGATGAGTCCGCTGAGCAATGCCACCAACGTGTCGATGCTGGCCACACTCAAGCCATCCTTCATCAAGTCCACATCCTTGCGGAAGTAGCAAGCGTAAGTGCAGAGACATCCCAAACCCACGCTGAGCGAGAAGAACGCCTGCCCCATCGCACTGAGCATCACGGAACTATCGACCTTGGAGAAATCGGGGTGAAACAAGAACTGCAAACCTAAATGGGCATTGGGCAACGACAGGGAACAACCCACCAACACAAGGATGAAGAGGAACAGAAGGGGCATCATAATCTTGGAACCACGTTCGATGCCTCGCTGCACACCTAACGCCACAATGCCACAAGTGAGAGAAATAATGAGCGTTGTCCAGAAGACGGGATGGAGCGAGTCGGAAGAGAAGGTGGCGAAATCGTTCTTGAACTGCTCTGCCGTCTTGCCCGCAAAACCGTTCATAAAGGCTTCGTAGGCATAATAGAGCGTCCAACCAGCCACCACAGCATAATAACTCAACACCAAGAAACCACTGACAACGGGGATGAGTCCCATCCATCGCCAACCTTTCTTGCCACCGCTCATCTTCTCGAAGGCACTTGACACATCCTTGCCCCCATGACGGCCTATCGCAAACTCGGTCACCATGATGGGTACTCCCAACAGCAACATGAACAGCACATATATCAGGATGAAAGCTGCACCGCCATTGGCACCTGTCTCGGTCGGGAAACGCCACACATTCCCTAAGCCGACAGCACTTCCTGCCGCCGCCAAGATAGCACCCACTTTCGATGCAAACACATTCTTGTTGCTGCCCATCATACAAGTTAATTTCTCAGTCGGATTTTCCAATCATCGCCGTAACGAACCATCTTTTGAGCGCCCGTTTCCTGTGTGCCATCTGCAAAGGCATACTGATAATAGACAGTGCAGATGGTATCGCCATCCATCTTGGCATCAATCATATCAATAGACACGACAGCGGCACGTTCCTTACGGCGCCATTCCATGTGCTGTTTCAAGACATTCCGCATCACGGACTCCCGATCCGCATCCATCTCACCACCCCAATCCACATGCTTCAGATAACCTTCTTGGTCATCTTTCTCCAATGCCTCCAACGCCTCTTTCAAAACCATCTGTGCCTCTTCCTCTGCCGTATTCTTATGACAGGCGGTCAAGCCCAGCATACTGAACATCAGAACAATATAAACATACCGCATGGCAAATTGTAAATTGTACATGGTGAATTGCACGTGGCTTTATTTCTGCCTGATGTACACATTGATCGGTGTGCCCTTGAAATTCCAGTGTCCCCGTATCTGATTTTCCAAGAAACGCTTGTAAGGTTCCTTCACATACTGAGGCAAGTTAGCATAGAACACAAAGGACGGCACCCTCGTGTCAGGAATCTGCATGACATACTTAATCTTGATGTACTTGCCCTTCAGCGATGGTGGAGGTGTGGCCTCGATAATCGGTAACATCACCTCATTGAGCTTGGCTGTCGAAACCTTGTTGGTACGTGACTGATAGGCTTTCTGAGCCTCTTCCAACACCTTGAAGATGCGCTGCTTTGTCACTGCCGATGCGAAGATGATGCTGAAGTCGGTGAAAGGGGCAAAGCGGTCACGGATGGTCTTCTCGAAATAGCGAATCGCCTCGTTCGACTTGTCCTCGACCAAATCCCACTTGTTCACCACCACCACCATGCCTTTCTGGTTCTTCTGAATAAGCTGGAAAATGTTGATGTCCTGTCCCTCAATGCCTCTCGTCGCATCCAGCATCAGCACACACACATCAGAATTCTCAATGGCACGGATGCTCCTCATCACCGAATAGTATTCCAAATCTTCCGTCACCTTGTTCTTCTTGCGGATACCAGCCGTATCAACCAAGTAGAAATTGAAGCCAAACTTCTCATATTTCGTGTAAATGGAGTCACGCGTGGTGCCAGCAATGTCCGTCACCACATTACGATTATCGTCCAAGAAAGCATTGATGATGCTCGACTTACCAGCATTGGGACGACCCACCACAGCAATTCTTGGAATATCCTCTTCTATGACCTCCTTCATCTCCTTCGTGAAACTCCCCACCACAGCATCCAAGAGGTCACCTGTGCCGCTACCCGTCAGCGAACTGACGCAATAAGGGTCACCCAAACCCAAACTATAAAACTCTGCCGCTCCATAACGGTGCTCATTGCTATCCACCTTGTTCGCCACCACAAACACAGGCAACTTGCTCCTGCGCAGGATGTCTGCCACCTCCATGTCAAGATCGGTCACCCCTACCCTCACATCTACCATGAAGAGGATGACATCACACTCTTCGATGGCGATGAGCACCTGGCGACGGATTTCCTCTTCGAACACATCGTCTGAATTGACCACCCAACCACCTGTGTCCACTACAGAGAATTCCTTGTTGCCCCACTCGCACTTGCCATACTGACGGTCACGAGTCGTGCCTGCCTCATCACTCACAATCGCATGACGAGTTTTCGTCAATCTATTAAATAAGGTCGATTTCCCCACATTGGGACGACCCACTATTGCCACTAAATTTGCCATAAACTTTCTCGTTTTTTACTCAGGATTATAGCCGAACAGATTCAACTCTTTGGTAGAGTTGCGCCAATCCTTATCGACCTTGACATAGGTTTCCAGATAGATGCTCTTGCCGAAGAACTTTTCGAGACTCTTACGGGCTTCAGTACCCACCTTCTTGAGCGCCTTGCCCTGATGACCAATGATGATTCCCTTCTGAGAATCACGCTCCACATAGATGACTGCATTAATGTGAATGTGAGTCTTGTCTTCCTTGAAACTCTCCACACCCACCTCGACAGAATAAGGAATCTCCTTGTCGTAGTAGAGGAGTATCTTCTCACGGATAATCTCAGAAACAAAGAACTTGGCTGGCTTGTCAGTCAGTTGGTCTTTGTCGAAATAAGGAGGACATTCAGGCAGCAATTCTTTAATACGTTCCAAAACAGGTTGCACATTGAAACGATGTAGCGCCGATATGGGCAGGATCTCCGCCTTGGGCAGAATCTCATGCCATTGCTCTACCAACGTGACCAGGTTCTTCTCATCAGTAAGGTCAATCTTGTTGATGAGCACGAGCACGGGCACTTCCATCTGAGCAACCTTCTGCAAGAAATCGGAGTTCTTATCCACCGTCTCCATAGGGTCTGTGACATAGAGGAGCACATCGGCATCCACCAAAGCACCCTCAGAGAAGGCAAGCATGGACTCCTGCAACTTGTAGTTGGGCTTCAACACACCTGGCGTGTCAGAAAACACAATCTGTGCATCCTCATCGTTGATGATGCCCATGATGCGATGACGGGTTGTCTGTGCCTTGAAAGTGGCAATGGAAATACGCTCACCCACCAAAAGATTCATGAGGGTGGACTTCCCCACGTTCGGATTACCTACGATATTTACAAAACCTGATTTGTGCATAGTTTCTTCAAAATAAAAAATGAAGAGTGAAGAGTGAAAAATCTAAGTATCCCATCTGGATGGCAGGAAATTTAGATTTTTCACTTTTCACTCTTCACTTAAGAAATATTACTTCAAGCCTCTCTTTGCGTACCACTCTTCGCGGCTAATGACGCCCTCTTTGTAGAACTCCGCTGGCGTGTCAGCAAACTTGCTGCCATCATAGCCCCAAATCATGTAACTTGCGCCCCATGTGAAGCCTGCACCAAAAGCGGTGAAGATGAGTTTGTCACCCTTCTTCAACTGGGGTTCATATTCCCAAAGACAAAGGGGAAGTGTGCCGCCAGAAGTGTTGGCCATGTGGTCGATGTTAATCATCACATGGTCTTCTTCCACGCCAATGCGACGCGCAACAGCGCTCTCAATGCGCACATTGGCCTGATGAGGAACAATCCATGCGATGTCATTCTTAGTCAAGTTGTTGCGTTTGGCCACAAGTTCCACTGCATCGGACATGTCAGTCACAGCGTGTTTGAACACGGCGCGACCTTCCTGATAAACGAAGTGGAGTCGCTGATCAACAGTCTCATGGCTGGGCATGTTGGCTGAACCACCTGCTGCCATGTGAAGGTTGTCATATCCCTTACCATCAACACGAAGGTAACTGTCCATCAAACCGTAATCCTCTTCCGTAGCCTCCATCAGCACGCAAGCTGCACCATCACCAAAGATGGGGCAAGTATTGCGATCCTGATAGTTGGTCATGGATGACATGTGGTCGCCGCCACACACAATAATTCTCTTATAGCGTCCGCTACGGATGTAATTGGCACCTGCCTCCATTGCGTAAAGGAAACCTGCGCATGCAGCTTCCATATCGAATCCGAAGGCGTTCTTCAAATCGAGGTTGCCAATGATGAGCGAAGCCGTTGAAGGGAAATGGTAATCGGGGGTTGTGGTAGCCACAATCACTGCCTCAATGGAGTCAGGGGCGGCACCTGTCTTGTCAAGCAGTTGCTGCACTGCCTTGGTCATCATGAACGATGTGCCAACACCCTCTTCTGGCTTCAGGATGTGACGGGTCTTCACGCCGATGCGCTCCATAATCCACTCATCGCTCGTTTCAACGATGGTGGACATCTCCTCGTTGTCGAGGATATAGGTCGGCACCCATCCACCTACACCAGTAATAACAGCATTTATCTTTCCCATAAAAGAGAGATTTGTTTTGATTAGATTGCAGCTTCCTTAACAATAGCCACCTTGCCACGATAGTAACCGCATGAAGGGCAAACGGTGTGATATACATAGAATTCGCCGCAGTTTGGACAAACTGCGAGTGTTGGAGCTACTGCAACGTCATGCGTTCTTCTTTTTCTTGTACGAGTCTTTGACTGTCTTCTTTTAGGATGTGCCATTTTCTTTTATTTTTTTAATTGTTCTTTAAATTGCTTCAGTGCAGCCCAACGATTGTCAACAGGTTCATCGGAATCCTCCCCCATTGGCGCATCGTCTGCCTCACCATCTGTCGAATCTTCCTGCTCCGCATCCTCTTCTCCACTTCGGGTGGCCTGATGACGGCTGAGTTCGTGCATCATCGTTTCGTCACATTTTCCAGGTTCGTGACTACACGTGAGTGGCATGCTGAGCACGATAAATTCATAGATGAACTGTGCAAGGTCAAGATAACCTTCAGTCTCAGGTACTATCACACATTCACCATCGTCGACATACTCATCTCCTAACTTCACGTTCAACTCATCAGTCGTCTCAATCCGCAATTCGAGGTCAGACAAGCAACGATCACAAGGCACGATGACTGTGCCAACACTGTGTATCTGGAACTTAATAATCGACCCAGCACTAAGACAAACCACAGTGGTGTGGATGATACCACGCTGAATGAGTCCATCAATCTGAGCGAAAAAATCATCGCCAATCTCGTACTCAAAGGTCTTGCCTCCGAGCCCTGAACTCAACAAATCAATCTTATAAGTGTCCATAATACGCTTTTGGACTGCAAAGGTAAGAATTTATTTTCTAACAATGATGAAAAAACCGCAACTTTTTCTCTTATCAAGGCAAAATCGTCATCACATCAGTCATTTTACACCTCCGAGGTTCCCTTAGGAAGTTCAATGCGAAACGTAGTGCCAACACCCAAAACGGAGTCTTTCACAAAGATTTTTCCCTTGTGATATTCCTCCACAATACGTCTCGCCAATGACAAGCCCAATCCCCAACCACGCTCCTTGGTAGTGAAGCCAGGCTTGAACACTGCGTTGAAATCAGACTGCGGAATACCCTTACCTGAGTCCTTCACCTCCACATATACAAACTTGTCATCCTCGTCCACATCAATATCAATAGAACCTGCTCCACCCATTGCATCGACAGCATTTTTGCACAGATTCTCTGCCACCCACTCGAACAAACTCGGAATGAGGCTCGCAATGACTGGCTCAGCTGGGAAATGAGTACGAATGATCACTTTATTCGAAGTACGCTTGTCCATATAAGCAACCACACGAGTCAGCACTTCAATCACATCATCAGGTTTCGGTTCTGGAATGGAACCAATCTTGGAAAAGCGCTCTGCAATACGTTCCAAACGTTTGATGTCCTTCTCCATCTCTGGAAGAAGTGTATCATCTGGATAAGTTTCCTTCATCACTTCATGCCAAGCAATCAGGCTCGAAATAGGAGTACCCAATTGGTGTGCTGTCTCTTTCGACAAACCAACCCAGACCTTATTCTGTTCTGCTCTCATGGCTGAAAACAAGGCAAAAATGGCAATCAGCACAAACAACACCACCACACTTAATTGAATGTAAGGATAAATCGCTAACCGCTTCAGCATCAGAGACTCATCATAGCAGATACTAATATAATCACCCTTATCGTACTCCTGTGGTAAATCAATACGGATAGCACGTCCATTCGCACGATAATCTTTGGCCAACTGCGAGAGATACGCCACAGAATCCTCCCCTGCTGCATAGTATTTATTAATGTTACGAGCCGACAATGCCATACCCTCTTTATCCACCAAAATCACAGGAATAGTGTGATTACCATTGATCACTTTCAGCACAAGGTTCATATCCGTATTCTCATCAGCGGCATTCAACGAACGCATGGCCTCCGCCCACACTTCCATTCGATTCCGTTCCTCTTGTTCCAAATCCGAAATCAGGTAGTTGGACGTCAACAACGAACCGATGGCTATCACAATAGCCACCAGTAACAACATATATCTAATGTTGCGTATTCTATCAAACATCTGCATACATGATAAATAACGAAAGAACCCACCTGATTATTGTACACAAAGACATGAGAACCTCGGATATCACCTAAAAACAAAACCTCGGCATCCGAACAGATTGCAATATCAGTCCCTTGCGGTTTCCCATCCCCATGTGTGCCCGTGCTTTGCGGTTTCCCCGCAAAGAATGCGCCGGAAGGGGGCAAGTGCTCCGGAGACCGACACACAACTGACAAC
>JBGUMY010000051.1:0-2046 GCA_045117095.1 Bacteroidaceae bacterium
CGAAGGTGCTGTTGTTGGTTACCTTGACGGTGAACTCATTCTCCACATTGGCATATACCTGTGCAGGAGGAGTGATGCTGATGGACAAGTTCGGCTTGATGGGACAAATCTTGTAAGTGACTGATTGCGTCGATGAGAAGCCATTCACGCCCGTCTCCTCGTCCAACGTGTACCATCCATCACCCTGATTTCCCCAACCAAAATTAAAATGGAAAAATCCAGTTTTGCTCTGATACCCATCCAACACAACGGCATGCCCCTCGTTCTTGTCGTTATATCCTGCATACACCATCGGATGTCCTTTTGCCAGATCGTCATAAATCATCTTTTCCCATGTAGCGGTTGATTTCGTATCTTTCCACACATGTTCGCTGGACAGATTGAAGAAAGACTTCATCGGAGCACAAAGGTCATAAATCTGAGCGCCAGAACTCCCTGAACCATAACCCATATGAGCCATCGTACCAATGCCATACACGAGGGTTGCCACCGCCTCACGGAATTCGGCAGGTTCACTACCACCATAGCTGTCACGCATCAGTCCCCACTTGAGCGGAGTACCCTTCTTGATAGATTCTGTCACAGCTATTTCATGCCATTCATCCGTACCATAGGTAGGGGTGTCCGCATTGAACACCTCTGGATTGTCTTTGCGATAATAGTAGATAATCTGCGAGGCTGCTGTCGCCACACAGCCACAAAGTGCATGTCGGTTGGTACCAGGAACAATGGGACAAAGGTCATTATAGGGACTGTCCTGATGCCAATGGGATGTTAGCAGAGGAGCAATATCAGCCCACCCTTTCGCCCGTTTCTGCACGCGACGTTGCGAACTTTCACGACTCACATTCTGTCCCTCCACCTGGGCATCCTCAATGGCAGTCTTGTAGCAGTTCAGCCATTGGAAGAAATGAGGAGGCAGTTTTGACTCGTCATAATCGCCACTCTCCGTATAGCCCAGCACAGCAGGCAGACAATCGTCACCACTAACAATGACGAAACCCTGTCCTGCTCCACGAGAAAAAATGTAATAAGGGGCGGTAGCTTGGGTCTTGGCATTCACACGGCGCATCTTGCTCTCCGTTCTGACTGCCTGTGACACCAACACGGGCTCCACATTTCCAACCATAAACTCAGCAGCCACCTGTTTTGCCTTCTCCACGTCAACAGGTTCTGCCATCATGCCCATTGCTGTCAGCAGGGCTACAGATAAAGAATAAAATCTTTTCATATCAAATAGGTTAATCATCTTAAGAAGTTGGAGAAGTTAGAGAAGTTAAAGAAATTAGAGAAATTAGAGACAAATGTGAAGAATCAATCATCATCTAATTTCAGCACAGCGAGGAAAGCTTTCTGAGGCACACTTACATTGCCGATTTGCTTCATGCGCTTCTTGCCTCGCTTCTGCTTCTCCAAGAGTTTGCGCTTACGAGACACGTCACCACCATAACATTTTGCCAACACATCCTTACGTACTTGCTTCACCGTCTCACGTGCCACAATCTTGCCACCAATAGCGGCTTGAATGGCGATGTCGAACTGCTGACGGGGCAACAAGTCCTTCAGGCGTTCACACATACGACGACCCAATGTGACAGCATTGTCCACATGCGTCAAGGTGGAAAGGGCATCGACAGACTCTCCATTCAGCAGAATGTCGAGTTTCACAAGCTTGCTCGCACGGAAACCTGCAGGATGATAGTCAAACGAAGCATAACCACGTGAAACGCTCTTCAGTTTATCATAAAAATCTATCACAATCTCGCCCAACGGCATCAGGAACTCAATCTCCACACGGTTGCCCGCGATGAAGTCCTGCTTCACCAATTCAGCACGTTTACTTAAACAAAGTGTCATGATCGGGCCGATATAATTGGCTGTGGTGATGACCGTAGAACGGATGTAAGGTTCCTCCACATGGTCAATGAGCGTTGGGTCAGGCATACCGCTGGGATTATGCACCTCTTGCGCCCCACCCTGCTTGTCATACACCATATAGCTGACGTTCGGCACAGTAGTGATGACATCCATGTCGAACTCCCTGTC
>JBGUMY010000052.1:0-8220 GCA_045117095.1 Bacteroidaceae bacterium
CGCACCAATTCTTGTAAAGTTTTCATAATGATTGTATTCTAACGGTCATTGCATTCTTGTGAGCATCCAACTGCTCTGCCTCAGCCATCAGTTCCACCGCACGACCGATGGAACGAATACCTTCAGCCGAGAGCTCTTGGAATGTAATCTTGCGACAGAACGAATCGAGGTTCACACCGCTATACGCTTTGGCATAGCCCGAAGTAGGCAACGTGTGATTGGTGCCTGAAGCATAGTCACCAGCCGACTCGCAGGAATAATTGCCCAAGAAGACGCTGCCAGCATTCACCACCCTCTCAGCAAAGGACGCATAGTCCTTAATCGCCAGAATAAGGTGCTCAGGTGCATATTCGTTGGTCATTTCCACCACCTCTTCCATATCCTTTACAATGATAAGACGGGAATACTGTAAGGATTTCTCAGCAATATCCTTGCGAGGCAGCAAAGCCAATTGACGAGCCACCTCTGCATCCACCTGCTCAGCCATTGCCTCAGAAGTGGTAATCATAATAACCTGCGAATCCACACCATGTTCAGCTTGAGAGAGCAGGTCGGCAGCCACAAAGACAGGATTGGCGGTATCATCAGCCACCACAGCCACTTCAGAAGGGCCTGCAGGCATGTCGATAGCCACCTCATGCAGACTCACTTGCTGTTTGGCAGCCATGACAAACTGATTGCCAGGACCAAAGATTTTGCTCACTTTGGGCACGGTCTCTGTTCCGTATGCCATTGCTCCTATGGCTTGCACACCACCAGCCTTGAAGATTTTGCTGACTCCTGCCACCTTTGCAGCCATCAAAATGGCAGGATGCACCTTACCTTCCTGGTTAGGAGGGGTGCAAAGGATGATTTCCTTGCATCCAGCAATCTTGGCTGGCGTGGCCAGCATCAGCACCGTCGAGAACAGGGGAGCCGTCCCTCCTGGAATGTAAAGACCCACCTTCTCGATCGCCACAGACTTCTGCCAGCACACCACACCAGGAGCAGTCTCCACCTTCTCACCCTCAAACTTCTGGGCGGCATGGAACTTTTCGATGTTGGCATGTGCCAATTTCAAGGTTTCTTTCAAATCCTCAGATACCAATGTCTCAGCCTCTATCATCTCTGCATCAGAAACGACTAACGACTCAAGACACACCTTGTCGAACTTCTCTTCAAAGGCCTTCACAGCAGAGTCACCATACTGCTGAATTTGGTCGAGCACCGTCTGCACGGTAGCACGCAATTCAGAAGCATCACGATGTGGACGTTCCAACAATGCCGTCCACTGTGCCTTATTAGGATATCTTATGATGTTCATCAGAGTATCATCTTTTCAATCGGAGTCACCAAAATGCCTTCAGCACCGAGGGCCTTCAACTGACCCACAATCTCCCAGAAGTGCTTCTCGTCGAGCACAGCATGGACAGAGCACCACTCCTCATCAGCCAATGGGATAATGGTGGGGCTCTTCAGACCTGGCAACACCTTCACAATTTCTGCCAAACGAGCCTTGGGTGCATTCATGCGCACATACTTCTTGTCTTCGGCGATGAGCACAGAGTTGATGCGGAAAAGGAGATCGTCAAGGATGGCCTTCTTCTCTTCTGAGAGATTCTTGTTGCCAATCAGCAAAGCCTCACTCTTCATCACCACTTCCACCTCCTTCAGGTTATTGCTCACCAACGTGGAACCTGAACTCACAATGTCGAAGATACCATCAGCCAAACCAATGCCTGGGGCAATCTCCACAGAACCCTGAATAACATGGATGTGAGTCTTCACGCCCTTTTCCTCCATAAACTTCTTGAGGATGACGGGATAGGACGTAGCAATCTTCTTGCCGTTGAACCACTCGACCCCAGGATAATCAATCGCTTTGGGGATGGCTAACGAAATGCGGCACTTGCTGAAGCCCAGACGCTTCACGATGTCAGCATTCTCATTACGCTCCACAAACTCATTCTCTCCTACGATACCCACGTCTGCCACACCATCAGCTACGGTCTGTGGGATGTCATCGTCGCGAAGGAACAATACCTCCAACGGAAAGTTTGATGCCTGAACGAGCAACGTGCGTTTGCTGGAACTCACTTTGATACCTGTTTCTTTGAGAAGATCCATGGTGTCTTCGAAGAGACGACCTTTTGATTGTACTGCTATGCGTAACATATCTATAATAAGTGTTTTCTAATGAATAAATGTGATAAATAAAACGATTCATGCAATTAATGCAAGGCTCCATGAAAAGTCATGATGGACTTATTCGATGGAATATAAGTGGCGATAAATGGACGACGACGATTGGGCTCGTCGTGTCGGAAGAACTCCAAGATGGAACTGAACGGGTAACGACTCGTGTCGAACACGATGTAGTCGTAATCTCTGTACAGCACATCTGTACTGGGCATATCGCCCAAACGTGAATGGAACACATCATACTGGAACTGATGCGTCTCTGCAATACGCTTCATATCATCGAGATTCTGTCCATCACTCACTATCAGGAACTTGAATCGGTCTATCTCATGAGGTTTCCTCGACCAAGAGCGCGTCTTATTCACAACATAGGTAGCCACACCCTTCATCATGATGGTCAACGTGATGAATGCAGAATAGATGCCACTATAATGGGCGAAGTGCTTACGGAAGAAGATGATCATCGCCTTATGGAAAGCATTCACATACCTGAGCGAATTCTTCTTCGTGCTCTCACCCTTGTAGTGCAGAATCTGGGTGGGCAGATAATAGTTCTTATAGCCAGCCTGCAACACACGATAACTAATGTCAATATCTTCACCATACATGAAGAAGGTCTCGTCCAACAGTCCAACCTTGTCCAACGCCTCCTTACGGATAAACATAAACGCACCACTGACAATCTCGATAGGGTTGATGGAATACTTGTTCAGATACTGCATATAGTATCTACCAAACAGACGGCTCTTTGGAAACAGCGCACCCAACCCCGTCATTTTACAGAATGCCACAAAAGGAGTTGGGATGCCACGTCGTGACTCAGGTGCGAAAGAACCATCCACTTTCAACATACCCACGCCACACATGCCAGCCTGTGGATTCTTATCCATGAAGTCGATACATTCTCTCAAAGAGCGCTCACCAATAAACGTATCTGGATTCAGCAACAACACATACTCGCCCCTCGCCTCTCGCAATGCCTGATTATTGGCACGTGAGAACCCCAAGTTTTGCTGGTTCTCAATGTAACGTACCCAAGGGAACTTGCTCTTCAGATAGGGTAATGAATCGTCTGTGCTGTGATTATCCACCACAAACACTTCTCCACACACACCAGACAATGCCTTTTCCACTGAAAGCAAGCACTGCTCCAAGTAGTAACGCACATTGTAGTTTACTATGACGATCGACAGTTTCATCTACTCATTATTCACGCTTTCCAAGTAAGCCGATATCTTCGTCTTCGATGGCCAGCAATACAAAGTGGCACACAACGCCACCAACGCACAAAAAACATCGCTGATGCTCATGACCAAATAATAAGCCACAATGCTCAGTACTGCTGTCAAACACAAAATGCCTAATCTCACATCACTCCACACATGATAAGACTTCAACGCCTCCTCATTGTTCATACGGCGAAGTCCCTTGGTCATGTTCAGCGTAAACAGCCGCATCGCCACAGGAATGCCAATCACAGTCAACAGGATGACAGCCATGTTCAACTTGAACTCATCACCTGAATGCGGCGCAATCAATCCATTGGGAATGACATCCATCTCACCCAACACAACGGCAACCGCCACAATCAGCCACACAGCCACAATCTTAATCCTCAGAACCTTTAAGAGTTTATCGATATATTTCTCCATATTTTTGTAAAATCCCTATACATATTATATCTCACGTGAGGGAACCACACTTATTTGCCCGTAAAAGGCACGCGATTGACCAACGAGCGTCCCAACGTCACCTCATCCGTATATTGAAGTTCGTCGTTGATGCTCATGCCTCTCGCCAACACCGTCAGTTTCACCTCTGGAAATTTCGAAAGCCGTTTGAACATGAAAAAATTGGTGGCATCCCCTTCCATCGTTGAACTCAAGGCAAAAATCACCTCATCTACCCCACCCTTTTCCACACGCTCCACCAAACTCTCAATTTCCAGTTGACTGGGACCCACGCCATCCATCGGCGAAATCACACCACCCAACACGTGGTAGAGTCCCCGATATTGCTGTGTCTGCTCAATCGCCATCACGTCCTGCACATTCTCCACCACACAGATGGTCGATGCATCTCGGCTCGGATTGGCACAAATCTGGCAGATGTCCTCATCGCTGATGTTGTGGCACACCTGACAATAATGCACCTCGCGACACAACGTCGAGACAGCATCCGTGAAAGTTTCCACCTTACCCACATCCAAACGCAACATGTGCAGAACAAGTCGCATTGCAGTCTTACGTCCGATGCCCGGCAATTTTGAAAACTCATCAACGGCATGCTCCAACAATGCTGACGAATACTGCTGACTCATTTCTCTCTAACTTTCAAAATCGGGCACAAAGGTATAACAAAAAAATGAGGTGACAAAAAAAAGTGCCCGCAAATCACTTTGCGAGCACCTTTCTTGACACATTATCATGCATTATATCCATTTCAAGAAGAACCTGAATACACCCTTGAACGTCATCGCCGTCTTATAAGCCGTGATGGCATACCCAATGTAATTCATGTATTTGTTCGAAGAATTGAGGAACACATTATTAGCAGGCACGAAATAGTCTGTCACATCATTCTTCAATCTTCTCACATCATCCTCCAGATGTCTCTTCTCCTCCATCTTCTCTCGACGGATATCGTTCAACGAGGCATATCTTTCCAGATTCATAAGCCACCTCCTTCCTCGTCATAGTCTTCCAATTCTTGCACAAGGCTCTCAGCCAGCTTCCGAATTTGGTCATCCTTACGACCTTTCTTCATCACCTGCTCCGTAATGCTGGGACCTTCCAACAGTTCGCGGCTGAACACTTTCACGAACCGATTCTCAATCAGTGGTTTCCGCAACAAGTACACGAAGAGGATGAGCAAAAGCAAGGCGCCACCCACGATGTAGTAACTAAGCATCTCATTCTCTGTCAACATCGTCAGTGTCTTCACCAAACCTGTGCTCAAGAAGAAGATGGCACTGGTGGCCAAGGCGAACATGACAGCTGCAGCCACCACACAAGTGGTCAGCACCGTCAGACGTTCAGTCGCCTCCAGTCGCAAATAGCGTTCCAATCGATAGGCAAGCCGTCGGACATCTTCACGAATACGATTATCCATGCCGAAACTCATTGTTTAAGACAAAAAGACACCTATAGGTATCACTCTGCATCAAAATCTTCAGCAGGAACAGCTTCCTTTTTCTTGCCGATGCTCTTGATCTCCTCTACAAGTTTGTCAAAGCCTTCCTTGTCGAGTTTGATACCACGCTTCTCAAGCGCTTCCTTAATCTTTGTACGCTGGTCTTCACCCTTTTCCGGAGCAAAAAGAAGACCTACAGCTGCTCCTGCGATGGCACCGCCCAAGAAGGCTGCAGCCAATGCAAATCCATCACCTTTTGTCATTGTGTAATTGTTTTTTAAGATTAATAACTAAATAAAAAATCACGAATTTGAGGTCAAAGATACAACATTATCTACAAAAACCAACACTTTTTTAGATATTTAACTTTTTTTTGCACACATCTTTTTTTAGTATGGCAAAAAAGCACGAACTTTGTAAACATCATTCAACCATCTAATTAATAAAGGAGAATTATTATGAAGAAAAAAATCATCATGGGTTTAGCCCTCGTTGCAGCTCTGGCCTTCGTGTCTTGTAAATCATCTGAAAGCACTTACAAGAAGGCCTACGAAAAAGCAAAAGCACAAGAAATGGCGAAAGCAAACACCACTGACCAGGTAACGACAACACCTGTGGCAGTGACTCCTGTGGTTACAACCACTCCTGTTGTCACCACTACTCCTGTGGCTAATACTGAGAACGACCGTCAAGAGCGCCTCACCGTCATGAACGGCGGCATCCTGAAGGCCTACAATGTTGTATGTGGTTCATTCAGCAATGTCGACAACGCCAACAACCTCCGCAACACACTTGTAGCTAAAGGTTACTCTGCACAAGTAGCACAAAATCCCGAGACAGGGATGTATCGTGTCATCGCTGCCTCATATGATGATCGCGCCACAGCCATTCAGTCTCGCGACCAACTTCGTGGAACCTACCCTGATGCATGGTTGCTTTACCGCACCTATTAAACGGTATTATATCAAACACCAAGAGCCGAGACTGTATCATCGCAATCTCGGCTCTTGTATGATTAATAGCTACGAATCAACCGTCTTTGTTCGTTGACACTCTTCCACAAATCTCGCCATCTATGTATCAAATACTTTTTATCTTTCTCATTGCCATCAATGTAATCACATTCTTCATTTATGGCATTGACAAGTGGAAGGCTAAACGCTATAAATGGCGTATCCCAGAGGCCACACTATTGGGATTGGCCATGATTGGAGGAAGTGTCGGTGCTTGGTTGGGCATGAGAATCTGGCACCACAAGACGATGCATAAAAAGTTCAAGTATGGCATTCCGCTGATTCTATTAGCCCAAATGGTCATCATCCTGCTGACATCAACAACAAAATGGAAATAACGCTATATGGAACAGAAGAGAACAACACCAGAATTTATCACCTCACTACAGCCGAATGAGATTTTTGTGTTCGGCAGCAATCTGAAAGGTATGCATGGCGGAGGGGCGGCCTACATCGCCTACCGCAGGTTTGGAGCCATCATGGGTCAGGGTGTGGGGTTGCAAGGTCAGAGTTATGGAATTCCCACGATGCAAGGCGGCGTTGATACCATCCGTCCGTATGTAGACGAATTCATCGAGTTCGCCAAACAACATTCAGAGTTGACGTTTCTTGTCACTCGTATCGGCTGTGGCATCGCAGGATTTACCGACGAGGAAATCTCACCATTATTCGCCAAGGCTCACACCGTAGAGAATATTGTGCTGCCAGAAGGTTGGTAGGTCAAATCGGGAATCGTTACTCCCATCACTCCACTGTTTCAATATAGAAACTGAACGGACGGAAGCCGTCGTTGCAACTGATCATCGCACTCATGGGGTTCTGCATCCATCCGTCATAAAAATTCCCTTTCCCACGAGCCAGAGACTCAACGAATTCACGTATGGATGACCAAGCAGACAGACACATTCCCTCTGGACACTTGCCGTTAACAGAAACCCATTGCTGGCCTTCCTTGACGTCACAAGTATGTTCTATCGGGTTCTCATACTTCTCCATCAGATCTGGATAGATGGTCTGCCGTATTGCTGTAATTCGTACCTTGCTCATTTTTTCAATGATATCGTTCGGCATCTTCGTCGTAGACGCACTTTAAATCGTCTATCACAACTTTGCCGTTCTCCACATGAACCTTCAATTTGTTTTCACCGTTCCAGCCAGCATCGGTGAACGTGTAATGATACCAGCCCTCACTGTCTTTGGTAATGCTGTGAACTTTATCCTTCACACCCTCGGCACCAGGCTTGCCATCCTGGGAACTCGTACGGAAAAGCCAAACGGCATAACCCTCACCGTCATATTCGTATTGATCCTTGAGATACTGGAGCATTCCCTCAGAGCAATGCGCCTCAAGGAAATCGTATTCATAGTAGAGATGATTCTCGTACATATTGGTGATGAAATCTTGGATGGCCGCATCATCCTCCTGCATTTCCACCTTTTCCTCCTCGTCAAGTTTGTTTTCTCCCACCAGTTTTTCTTCTTTCACCTCTTCGGTGTCGTTTGAATCATTCGTACTCTTGGTGTTGTTGCAAGAGGTGGCAGTTATCAACAGAGAAAACATAGCCAATGCCATCAGTAAACTTTTCATTTTCATCATTTTAATATTTACTATTATTGTTTTGTTTAGTTATCTTTGCCCAATAATCATCTTCTCTCTAATGAATGGTGACTTAACCATTGTTCATCGTTGCCAGTTTTTCATATATTTCCAAATGCTTCTCTATCACTTTCTCTATCGGGAACTCCCGCTCAGCTTTCTCTCTTGCAGCTTTGCCCATTCTGACTCGTAACTCTTTGTCCTCAATCAAAATGCGCAATTTCTGTGCCAAGGCCTCAGTGTCTTTGACAGGAACCACAAATCCGCTTACACCGTCATCCACTGCATCCTTACAGC
>JBGUMY010000053.1:0-1567 GCA_045117095.1 Bacteroidaceae bacterium
TTTCCAATAGGTTCGCCACTTCGCGGGCATTGCCCCAATTTCGCTTGTCGCGATTGTTGTAACGCAGGGTCACTATATCCTTGTAGAGTACCCAAGCTTTTGGGGTGAAGTGGTAGCCGAACTTCTTGATGCGTAGTTTACTGATTTGAAGCAGTTGCGACACGGTGAAGTCCGGAAACTTGAAGCGGTTGGGGAAGCGTGACTCCAAGCCCTCGTTCTGACTGAGCAGTTTCTCCATTGGTTCCGTATAACCGCAGAGCACGATGGCCATGTTGCGGGCACTTTCGTCAGCCAATTGGGGCATCATAAGAGGCAGGACATTCTTGCCTGGATCGTGAGGGTGGGGTGGATTCAACTGATAGGCCTCGTCAATCATCAGTACCCCTCCTTGAGCGGCGTGCAGCACAGCATATACGGCTTTCTCTTCGTCGCCGAAGTTGTGACCAACGAAGGTGGCGCGACTTGCCACCACCACATGTCCATGTTGCAGCACACCAGCCTTGTGGAGCAGCGAGGCGTAGAGTCGGCAGAGGGTGGTCTTACCTGTGCCTGGCGCTCCGTGGAAGATGGCATGCATCGACACGTTGTGTACTTCTGATTTTGGGTTGTAATCACGCAGACGGAGGTTGTATCTGTGCAGGGCGGTAAGTTGCTCGATTTGCTGTCTGATCTCGTCACAACCAATCAGTTCTTTCAGCACATTCTCAGGATGTTCTATGCGAGGATAGACCTCTGCTCTCAGACCATCTTCCAGCTCTGGAACGTAAGGTAACTCCTTGGGTTCGGAAAAGGGACCCTCCACTTCCGTCTCCTCCACCTCGTCATCCACTTCTTCATCCACCTCTTCAGTCATCTCATCAGTAGTATCCTCCTGCTGTTCCTCTTCTTCTTTGTCATTGCATGGCTCGAACTCCTGCTCGATGAATTCCTTCATCATCCTCGCAAACTCCTCCTCAAGCTCATCCTCATCCACCTCATCGGCCTTCTTGAAGGGTTCACATTCGGTGTATTCATCGGCGCAGCTGAAGATGCGTTCAGCCCATTCGCTGCCTGTCTTGTGCTCCTCTGGCAGTCGGAAATGGAGTGGATAATCGACCTTGTCAAAGGCAAAGATATGTTCGGGCATCCACACGTCTTCATCGTAGGTATCCTTGTTGATGAGCTTGCTATTTGTCACCAACACAATCCATGGCAAGACGGATATGCTGAGGTGGTGCGTTTGCAGCGCCTTCATCACGGCCTTGCGTAACTGTTTCAGCCGATAGATGGGAGAAACGTAATGGTCGCACTCCGAGAAATAGAGGGGTGGTTCCTCTCCGAAAGGTTCCTCGTCTATCAGATAGTCCTTGGGTTCGGGATGCTGCTCAATCCCCACCAAGATGATTTGGCGGTCACAATAGTAGAACATGACGGTCATGTGGATATCGTCGCACTTCAGTTTTCGGAACTGACGGCCTATGGATTCGTTGTAGTGGAGGGGGAATGTGTCGAGGCACTCCATAATGGACTTGGAAGTCTGGGTGAAAAGTGTAGGTATAGGTCTCATAGAATGTGATGAAATAAAGGG
>JBGUMY010000054.1:0-2641 GCA_045117095.1 Bacteroidaceae bacterium
AAATGCTTTTAATATGAAAGGGATACCATCGTGGAAATGTGGTTCTTGTCCATCTGACAAGGTCAATTTCACTTCATAAATATAGGATTTACCCTGTTGGCGCATCAATGTTAAATCGTTTCCCTTAAAATGCTCTATATTTTCTGGCTTTTTCTGCTCTTCAATTTCAGCGTCGAGAACTTCAAGAACTTCTTGTACTAATTCTTCAGGAGTGCATCCTTCGTCATCTTCTTCACCATTCTTTTTATTTGAGATTCCAAACAGTGAGGGAAAATCTCTTCTGAGCTTCTCTTTAATAAAGGCATATCTCTGGGAGTCATGAGTGAAATAAGCGGAATATTCCCTTTTTACCCTACTCATGTTGTCAATTTTCATCGAACTATTCTTTTCGTATTCAAAAAACAGTCCAGCCCATTGGATGTGCATCTTTGACTCAGACAACAAGTTTTTTGCTATTGCCAGTTTCACACAAAACAAAAATAAATCCCTTGTGGAATTACTTGCAGGTCTTAGACTCTTGTAGTATGCTTGATATGCATCCATATATTACTCCATCGGTTTTATCATCGACTCAATGAATTGGATTTCTTTCTCTTCTAAGTGATATTTGGCATAGAGCTCTTCGTCTGTCCAAGGTTTGGTGAAGTCTTGGAGAGGGACGAAAAGGAATTTATCAGCAGATAGATCCTGAGAAGTAAGAGTTGGCAACATCAATCCACGAACGAATCTCGTTTTTAGATAACCAAGATAACATTCAGCTTCCATCAAAGTGTCGAATACCCCTCCGACAAGATAACTTTGTGTACATATCTCATTGGGCATCAATATTCTCATAGTGGAAAACACTCGATACATTCCATTCTTGTCAGGTGTTCCTGCATGTTCACACGTGGCTTTTGAAAAGATCACTTTGTATTTATTTACCCATTGTGTGTTCCTCTTTATTTCTTGTGGAGTCACATAAGTTATGCCACCACTTGTGTATAGAACCACATCGTTTGTTCGCTTTATATCATGCCCTCTAAAAGTCGTTACAAATCCAAATGGAGTTTGTGAGCTAATCATAGATGTAATAGATGGTTCTTTCATTTTTTTGATTTTTGCGATTAAAGAAAGGGCAGAATTTTGCCTTGTGAATATCGCATGTTCATCCAATTTCCTCATCATTATACTTTCATTCAGATTCATGATTGAGTGAAATTCACAAAGCCCTACATAATTATTATCCCACAAGAAATAATTGATTCCCCCCGAAATATCTACGCCTGGGAAAATGTCTTTTGAATCAATGTAATCCTTTATGTATTTTATGCGATTGTCTGATAACATAGTCTTTCTGAAATCATCCAAACCTCGCCCTCCTGTAAACCAACGAGAAGGAGATATCATAGAAATAAAAGAAGGCTTTAAGGATTTAGAGAGTTCTATAAAATAGTTATATACAGGTATTCCATAGTTATCTTTAATAACTCCTACATTCACCTGATACGGTGGGTTTCCCACTACTGCGTCTATCTTCATATTCTCATTGTTATTGATTTTCCAGAAGTGCTTGCCGTCCCTGAAGGTGTTGACTACGGCTGTGGGCTTCTCGGATATGTTCTTGATTAAGTCTTTGTAATATTGAGCGTTCACTCGCGTGCCTCTGAACCCTGCGAGGGTGCGCTTGGTGATGCTCCTTGCCATCGGGGTCTTGCACACCACCAGAATGTTCTCCTCAATGGTGGCATCCCAAAGCATCAAGGCCATACTGTGGTTCACATCGCCATACTTCTCCTTTGTGGCGCTCACTCTATTCCTATATATACTATAGGCCACATACAAGGGATAGAGACCACTCTTCGAATTGATTTCCAGCACATGGCTCTCTGGCCTGAACACATCTGCTGTCACTTTTCCCCTGTCCACAAATCTCGGCACATCCAGCATCTGCTTGAACTCTTCATCATAGAAGCACCAGCCACCCAAGCAGTCGCTCATGTGCATGTTCACCACCCGCCAAGGAGTCAAGACGGTTTCCTTGTCAGGATTGCGGAAGGTGTTGAAGATGTTGGCCAAACGCTCTATCCTTTCCTCTATCGTGAACTTGTCTGCAGCCCTTGCCATCGCCCTGATGCGCTTGCCTGCCTCACGGAACACGTCTGCTTCGTAGTATTTCTTGAAGTTCTCGAAATCCTCTTTGCTCACTCCTTTGGGCATGAACTCCTCCCACGACACATCATCCACCAAGTTGGTGAAGTTGTCAATGGTCAGTTCCTCTTCTTCATTCTTCAGCTCTGCACCATATATCAGCAACGGCATTCTGATGCTGATGCCACGCAAGATGCTGATGGCTTCTGCCCTTTGCGTTTTCTTTTTCTTCAGTTCCTCCAATCGTGCCTTTTCTTCAGGCGTGAGGTCTTTCTTCTTTTTCTTCTCCAGCTTCTCCTTCTCAGCATATTCCTCTTTGGTGAAGCCCTGCTGGTTCACGTCGATGTCTCCACTCTTTGCCATCGCCTTGGTCGCGCCAATCTTTCCCTTCAGATGCTGGAACATTTTCAAGTCCACTTCCGTCAGTTTCAGCAGTTCATCGTTGTAGAGCGCACCATCTTCAAAACCACATTGCACCACCTTCTCTATCTGCGCCTTCTTCAACTGCGCC
>JBGUMY010000055.1:0-11483 GCA_045117095.1 Bacteroidaceae bacterium
GTTACAAAATTTCCGCGACATACGGAAATCCCTGTGCTCTTTTTTGCGACCTTATCTCAACTAATTTTTAACTTGCGAAACTTGAATAAATAAAAATAGAGATATGTTTTTATATCTTTATCTATTTTTCATTATTTTTCTTTCGGCGGCTTGCCGCAATAAAACAATCGGCTCTTATACCGAACTGATGTCCTTTATACCGTATTACTTGCGACGCAGAATGATGTAAAGGATGACGGGAGCACCCAAAATGGGGGTGACGGCATTCAAGGGGATGACGGTCGTGGGTGGCAAGGTGCAAAGGAGGTTGCAAAGGAGTGCCAGCACAGCGCCTGTAAGCATGGTGACGGGTAGCAGCACACGATGGTTGGAAGTGCCAAGCAGCAGGAAGGCCACATGAGGGGTGGCCAATCCGAGGAAGGCGACAGGGCCACAGTAGGCCGTGATGACAGCGGTAAGGAGACCTGTGGCCAGGAGCAAGAGATTGCGTGTACGCTGGATGTCAATGCCCAAGTTGGTGGCATACGACTCACCCAGCAGAATGGCATTCAGGGGTTTCATCAGCAAGAGAGCGATGAACAGCCCCACCCCACACAATGAGGCGAAGATAGGCATCTGCTGCATGGAGACGCTATTGAAGTTTCCCATTCCCCAGATGAGGAAACTCTGGATGTTCTCCACCGATGCCAAGAAATTCAGCAACGAGATGACGGATGAAGTGACATACCCCATCATGATACCTGTGATGAGCAGCATGAGGTTGTTCTTCAGCAGCGACGAGAACAACAGCAGCAATGCCATGATGAGCAAGGAACCCAGAAATGCTGCCCCCACGATGGCAAGGTAACCGCTCCAGGAGTAAAGTCCTGCCGTGATGGTGCCTCCAAATGACAGCATCACAATCGCCACACCCAGGTTGGCACCTGACGAGATACCAAGAATGGAAGGGCCTGCCAAGGGGTTGTGGAAGGAGGTCTGCAACAGGAGACCTGCCGTAGCCAATCCTGCACCAGCTAACATGGCGGTCATGGCGGTGGGCAGACGGGAGCCGAGGATGATGTAGGCGACGGCTTCGTTGGAAGAGCTACCATGCAGAAGGGTTTGCAACACATCAGCAGCGTCGATGTGTACCGACCCAAAGAAGATGTTGAGGACGAAGAGGGTCACAACACCCACAACGAGCAGGATGATACGGAGCTTCATTTTAATTTCTTATAGAAATACATCGGTTCTTGGATACCCACTTCTGGATGGGTGATATGGATAATGTCGGAGAGCATGCGATCTGGATGGAAGGGGGAACGCTCGTAGAATCGAGAGGTACGGGTGTTGCAGCCCCATACATTGCCCTTCTTGAAGGCGTCGAACCGACGATAGATGTCAGCTTGGGCACCCAGCTCCGCCAAGGTCTGGGAGGTGTCGGAATCATAACGCATCAGCCACACATCGGCATCGTGAGCCGTAGCATAGACCTGTTCGGCTGAGAGGGGCACAGAACCGCTCTGCTGATAGTCGGGAAAGGCTGTCTGCGCACCAGCATCGGCATAGAGTTGTCCGATGGTGCTGTGAACCCCAGGTTGATACCACACGTTGCCATAAAGCTCTTCAGACAGAATACGAGGACGTTTGTCGGCATTCTTCACCAAAGCACTCAAGCTATCGTAACGAGCCACCAACGCATCGAACATCGCATTCGCTTCTTTCTCCTTGCCAAACAGAATGCCATAGAATTTCATCCATTCAGCACGTCCTAGAGCTGTGGCCTCCATATATTCAGCACACTCGATAATGGGCATGCCCAGCTGTCCCAACTTATCGTGCCCTGTGTTGCTTTCGAACGGAGACACGAGCATGGCATCAGGGCGGAGCTGGATGATGCGTTCCTGATTGGGCGACATACCATTGCCGCAATCCACCACCTCCTTGGTGAGTCCATGAATGTATTCCTTCTCACACACGCCGCCGATACTTTTCTCCATGCCGAACTCGCAGATGAGTCCGCAATGCACAGCCGTAAAGACGAGCGCATTCTTCAGGGGGATCGTGATGACAGGCGTGCCCCCTTCGTAAGGAGGGATGGCATCAGGATCGCTGGTCAGGATGTACGTGCCCAAGAGTCCCTCACCCCAAGGATTCTTGAGTTTCACCTCCACCACACGCTCGCCATAGCGCACCATCGTGATGTTCTGGGCATAGTGCATGGGAATGGTGTCACCCTCGCCCATCAGGGGAGAAGAGGTGTTGCCTCCGCAAGACACGAGGAGTGCGGAGGCAACAATCATCAAATAGATAACAATATGTGTCGAAGGGATGCGCATATTACTGTTGAACATACTTCACGCCCGTGTTGAACACCACAGAGATAGGACCCGTGGCGGTGTTCTCATACTTCTTCACGAACTTACCGTCAGCATCGTACTGGTTAATGTAAGATGGTAGTGCATAACCAGGATAGCCAGTCTCAGGATTCTCCTGATAAGACACGATAAAGATGTTGCCCGACACAGGGTCTGCAGCAATGAGAGCAGGACTGAAGATGCCCTCAGGAGTCCAAGTTGTCGTCATGTTAGTGGCTGGGTCGTAAATCAGATAAGAAATCTCGGCAGCGCCATATGGAGCATTGGCCGTGTAAATCTTCTTGCCGTCAGTACACATGAAAGTTCCGTCCACCACCTTCTTCACTTCGCCTGAAGCGGAAATCTTGCGAACACCAGCTCCGACCTGATTCCATGATTCATCGTAGGTGCCATAGTCCAAGCAGTAAACATCGGAATCGATGGTCACCATCTGCATAGGATTGGTGATGGCCTCATCCTTGATCTCCACTACATTGAGCGACTGAGGATCAACCTTGGAGATGGAAGGATTCGCGCCCATGCCATAGTCAGAGTTGGCCACGTAAATGCTGCCATTGGCTATGGTCATGCCATCAGGATAAGAACCTACTGTGCAAGAAACACAATCCTTGAACTCCATTGTGTCGACAGCAGCCAAGACGCCATTGCCACCATTGTAGCTGTCACCATAGCAAGTGAAGTAGAGCTTGCCGTTCAGACCGACAGCAGCGCGTGGACTGACACCGTCCTTCTCACCCAGAAGGTCGGTAGTTTTGATTTGCTTGATCACCTTCAGCGTGGCCTTGTCACACACCCAGATGGTAGCCTCGGCATCCACCACGATGTAGAGCTTGCTGCCGTAATCCACAACGTAGTTAGCAGTCTTACCGAGCGACTTACCGTTGGCCTTTTGGAAAGCGTTGGTAGTCACCGTGCCAGCCACGTAGTCGATGTAGCTGAGGTTACCGTCGATGTTGGCCTTTTTGTTGCCAGAACCCACGATAAACATACCATTAGACACGTCCACCTTCTTCATTTCAGGGGTGTCATCATCGTTGCTACAAGCAGTAAAGAGAGCTGCGCCCATCAGTACTGCAATCCCCAAAAGATACTTTTTCATCTTGTTTAGTTTTTAATTGTTAAACGTTAATGTGATAAATTTATTGTTATAACTTATAATTAAGTGAGATTTGATAGCTTCTTCCTGGCATGGGATAGGCTCCCACAATCTCGTATTGTTTGTCTGTCAGATTCTTCACATCCAAGCGCACCTCCATCACGCCATAGCCCAGATGGAAACGGTGGTAGGCAGAGGCGCCCAGCTCGTAATAGCCATCCACACGAGTACCCTGCAAATGAGCATTAGTCGTCCAACGGTTACTCACAGCCGTCAGATGAGTGGAACAATTCACCCAAGGATTCTCCCACGCTAATGCCACAGAGCCTTGATGCTCAGGCATGTAAGCAATTTGGTTGTTGTAATAGGGCGACTCAGGATTGACGCGATTCTGTGCCCGCTGATAACTGTAATTGCCTGACGCTGTGAGCAAGTGACGCTCGTTCAACTGGTGGGAGGCATTCAGCGTGATATCCACTCCATACACCCGTACCTTGCCCACATTGACGCAGTTCCACACAAACATGTTGTAAGGGACAGCCACAATCATGTCCTTCACCCAATTATAGTAGCCATCAAGGGTCGTCTGCACGTGGGTCTTGCCGAAGTCACCCTGCCATGTGGTGCCAAGATTCAATTGCTCAGTACGCTCAGGGTCTAACTCTGGAGAACCATAATGCCAGAAATAGTTCTCGTTGAACGTCGGGGCACGGAAGATCTCCTTGTAGGAAGCACGTACATGCCAATGGGGCAAAAGTAAATAGGACACGCTGAAGGAAGGAGAAAGACGACACATGTTATTTGCCGAGGTTCCCTGTTGGGCATCGTTCAGATAGAGCGAATAGAGCAGTCGCCCCATCATCGTCAGACGCTTCGTGCGACATCTCGCCGTAGCTGACTGCAAGATGGTGTGGCGGTAAGGACGAACATCGGTGGGGAGCGTGCTGTTCAGGTTGTTGTAGGCATAATCAGCAGCATAGTCGAACGCCCAGGTCTGCGTAGGCATATAGAGCAGAGAGGCAGAGGTGTAGTATTCCCGTTGCCAATAATCGGCATCCTGCAACATGCTTGCCGTCACACCATCATCATAAAAAGATGCTGCCCAATTGAACTTGCCATGCAGCTTGAGAGAAAGCGTCTTGGTGAGCCTTCCCTGATACATAAGCTGTCCGAAGAAGTTGCGGTCACGCAAGGTCTCACGACTGGTGTTAGAGTAATAATTCACCTGTCCGGGCAACTGGCGGTCGTTGTCGTAATAATAGACTTTACCCATCAGACGGTTGGACGGATTGATGTGCCACGCAAAGTTCAGTTCACCATGTCCTGAGTTCATACGGCTGTTCTTACGATGGTCGCTCACCGTTTCCGTCACATTCTTGATGGTATAGGGATAATCATTCTCTGCGTATGTGTATTCTCCTACAGCAGAGAAAGCAAACCGATCGTTGAGGTTCTGCTCATACTTGAGGAAAGGCGACACATAGCCAAACGAGCCGACCTTCAACTGCGTTTTCAGATGCGGACGAACATCGTCGGTGGGCAACTGCATAGTCTGGATATGAACGCTGGCAGGAGTGGTTACTTGTCGGGCTGGAATAAAGATGTCGTCATTGTCACCAATGACCAGCGATAGGCTGCCCACATTGTCTAACGAATAGCGGGATAGGTCAATCTCGCCACCTTGGCATTCACTGAGCATGACACCGTCGTAGCTGACACCAGTATGTTTCGTGCCCAATCCACGCACAGAGACGGTCTTCATGCCTCCTGCCCCACCATAGTCACGCAAAGTGATGCCAGGGAGACGATATAAGGCATCCGCCATGTCGGTCACACCCAAACGCAGCATCTCGCCATGATCCATCACGTAGAGAGGCGCTGTCGAAGTCATCGTGTGATGCTTATGACTATCCACCACTTGCACCTCGTTGAGACGAAGTGTGGTCGTGTCAGTTTGTGCCCACAGAGGCAGCATCAGCATACTGACACCAGCGATGGTCATAAGCTTTCTACACATATATTATAACGGTATATTAATCACAATTATTTTGATTGATTTGTACATTCTCCATCATCCGACAGACACATCATCCGACAGACACACCATCCGGGGACATCCCAACACGGGACACCCTCGGTACAGCTTAGCTGACACGCGGCAATTCATCATAATACATAATGTATCTGTAAAACGCTGTCCATAGTCCCGCAGACACACGTCGCTAATGGCATTGGCAGGTCTTCTGACTCATCCTACAAGTGCGCGGCCTTCCCGAAAATTTCAAAGCCTTGTCCGCCAGACGCCGCTTTGACTCCAGTGACACTGTTGGCAACCTGTTATAAGGACTCACAGCATCGGGTAATGTTGGAGATTTTCACTCCATTCCCATCTTAGCTCCGTTGCCACACCACCTTATTTCTGATGTGGGGGGAGAACCAAATGCGATGCAAAGGTACGAATAAGTGAGGAATGAACCAAATTTATTTGAGTTTTTTCGAACGAGAGCACCTTGGAGGATAGACAAAAGTATGGTTTATCAAGAGGACAAAACCACTACCTTGATTCAGGGGACTGGTTTTAACGATAAGAAAGAGCTGGTTCGTGATTTTATTTTGTTTTGATGAAGAAACCATGCCTATCAGGGTGCTTGGGAGGGTGAGGTAACATAAGTGCAAGTTTGTGTTTCGACATCTAAAGGATGAGTCGGGAAAAGTCGTTACCTTTGTACCCTAAAAAAGAAACAACATGAGAAAGCCTTTATCAATCCTCCTGATGTGCAGTCTGATGGCCTTGGGAGTTAGTGCGCAGACATTGCCGTATCAGAATCCGAATTTGAGTGCAAACGAACGTGCGAAAGACCTTTGCAGTCGGCTCAGCTTGGAAGAGAAAGCCAAGTTGATGCTCGATGAGAGTCCTGCCATCCCACGGTTGGGCATCAAGAAGTTCTTTTGGTGGAGTGAAGCCTTGCATGGAGCCGCCAACATGGGCAATGTGACTGTGTTCCCAGAACCTATTGCGATGGCCGCTTCGTTCAATCCTGACTTGCTCTATAAGGTGTTTGATGCGACGAGCACGGAGTTTCGTGCGCAGTACAACAAACGCATGATTCAAGAGGGTGGTGAGGATGAGAAGTTCCATAGCCTGAGTGTCTGGACACCCAATGTGAACATTTTCCGTGACCCTCGTTGGGGACGTGGACAGGAAACCTATGGTGAAGACCCCTATCTGACTTCCGTGATGGGCACCCAAGTGGTGAAGGGCTTGCAGGGTCCTGAGACTGCCAAGTACAGGAAGTTGTGGGCTTGTGCCAAACATTATGCCGTGCATAGCGGCCCTGAATATACCCGTCATACCGCCAACCTGACCGATGTGTCGCCACGTGACATGTGGGAGACTTACATGCCTGCCTTCAAGACCTTGGTGCAGGATGCGAAGGTGCGAGAGGTGATGTGTGCTTATCAGCGTTTGGATGATGACCCTTGCTGTGGCAGCACCCGTCTGTTGCAGGAGATTTTGAGGGATGAGTGGGGATTCAAGTATCTGGTGGTGAGTGATTGTGGTGCCATCAGCGACTTTTACGACTCGCATAAGTCCTCTTCTGATGCCACCCACGCATCGGCTAAGGCCACCATTGCTGGTACGGATGTGGAGTGTGGCTACGGCTATGCTTACAGAAGCATTCCAGAGGCTGTGCGCCGTGGTTTCATTACGGAGGCAGAAGTGGATAAGCATGTGATTCGTCTGCTCGAAGGCCGTTTCGACCTTGGCGAGATGGATGACCCCTCGTTGGTGGAGTGGTCGAAGATTCCTTACTCTGCGATGGACTCGAAGGAACACCGTCAGATTTCACTTGACATGGCTCGTCAGACCTTGGTGCTCCTGCAGAACAAGGGCAATGTGCTGCCTCTGCAGAAGAACAAGGAGAAGATTGCAGTGATTGGTCCCAATGCCGCTGATGAACCGCTGATGTGGGGCAATTACAATGGTACCCCTAACCGCACCATCACCATCTTGGATGGTATCAAGACCAAGCAGAAGAATCTGTTGTATCTGGCTGGTTGCGACCGCACTTACGACAAGGTGATGGATTGCCTTTTGGCTTCCAATTGTCAGATGGACGGCAAGAAGGGTCTGAAAGGCACGTTCTGGAACAACACAGAGATGTCTGGCAAGCCTGTGACAACTGAATATTACACGACTCCTCTTGCTGTGACCACAGCGGGTATGCACAATTTTGCCCCAGGCGTGAACTTGGAAGATTTCTCAGCCAAGTATGAGACTGTCTTCACGCCCAAGGAAGCAGGAGAATATGTGGTGAATCTGGAGTCGGTGAGCGATTTCGAACTCTATATCGATGGTGAACGGAAGGTGAGGCAGCGCACGTGGCGCACTACGCCTACCCGTACTGTCATCAATGCTGAGGCAGGCAAGTCTTACAAGATTGAGGTACGCTTCAGACATGTGAAGACTTGGGGAGCCAACATGAAGATCAATATGGCGAAGGAACTGCCCATTGACTATGCGAAGGTGATAGACCAGTTGAAGGGCATCGACAAGGTGGTCTTCGTGGGTGGTATCTCTGCAGCATTGGAAGGTGAGGAGATGCCTGTGGAGATAGATGGCTTCAAGGGTGGCGACCGTACCCATATTGAATTGCCCAAAGTGCAGCGTGATTTCCTCAAGGCATTGAAAGATGCAGGCAAGACCGTCATCTTCGTCAACTGTTCAGGTTCTGCCATTGCTTTCCAGCCTGAGGCAGAGACTTGCGATGCCATCCTGCAGGTGTGGTATCCTGGTCAGGAAGGCGGTTTCGCTGTGGCTGATGTGCTCTTTGGTGACTACAACCCCAGCGGCAAGCTGCCTGTCACCTTCTATAAGACCTCCGCTCAACTGCCTGATTTCGAGGATTATTCGATGAAAGGACGTACCTACCGCTACTTCAATGACCCACTCTTCGCTTTTGGCTATGGACTCAGTTACACGCAGTTCACTTTTGGTGAGGGTACAATCAAGAAGCAGGGTGGCAACTACACGCTCACCGTGCCTGTGACTAACACTGGCAAGCGTGATGGTGCAGAGGTGGTGCAGGTATATTTGCGTGACCTCTCCGACCCAGACGGACCGCTGAAGTCGCTCCGTGCCTTCAAGCGTGTGGAGGTGAAGGCAGGTCAGACGGTGAATGTTGAGTTGGAACTCACCCCCAAGTCTTTCGAGTTCTTCGACCCCGAAACCAACACCGTCCATCAGAAGGAGGGCGATTTTGAGGTGCTCTATGGCAACAGCTCGTTGGATAAAGATTTGAAGAAAATCAACCTTTCAGTTGACCCCGAGAGAAGAGAAGCCCCTGATGTCTGGAAAGAATAATTAAGATTATCAATATGAAAAAGATACTGTCACTTTTAGTTTTTAGTTGTTCGCTTTTCACATCCTTGGCTCAGACCTACGAATATAAACAGGTGTGGAGTGCTGATAACGGAGACGGAACGTATGTGAATCCTGTCATCAATGGCGACTTCCCTGACATTGATGTGGTGCGTGTGGGGGATACCTTCTACATGGTGAGCACCACGATGTACCTTTTCCCTGGTGCCACCATTATGAAGTCGAAGGACTTGGTGAACTGGGAGTATTGTGCGAATCCGCTGGAACAGGTGCTCGACAACGATGCCTATAATTTGATGAACGGCAAGCACCATTATTCGCAGGGCATGTGGGCTTCGTCGCTCACCTATCACGATGGTAAGTTCTACCTCTACTTCCCTTGTTCCACGTGGTCGGAAGACTCACAGAGCATCCTTCTGACGGCAGAAGACCCTGAGGGTGAATGGAAGTTGACCCGATTGTCAGAGGCTTATCATGACCCAGGATGGCTCTTCGACGATGGTGAGAAAGGTGACGGCTATCTCTATGTGGCATGTGGCATTGGTGACATTTATGTGAACAAATTCAATGCCAAGACCTTGCAGAAGATTACCAGCTCGAAGGTTATCAGTGTGGGCAATGGATGCGAAGGCAGTCACATGTACCATATCGGCGATTACTACTACATCTATGCCACCTATGGAGGTACGGAAGGTTCGCAAACCATCTTCCGCAGCAAGAAGCCAATGGGACCTTACGAGGAGCACAATGGCAGAGTTTTCGCCAATCAGCACATCCATCAGGGAGCCTTGATTGAGACCCAAACGGGCGAGTGGTGGACGATGCTCTTCAAGGATGCAGGTTCTATCGGCCGTATTCCTTATCTAGAACCCGTGAAGTGGGTGAATGGGTGGCCTGTTATTGGCAACAATGGCATCGATGTGTCGAAAAATGGCGCATCTTACAAGAAACCCAATGTAGGCAAAACATACGAGAAGATTTATCTGCCCACCAACGATGCGTTCACAGACACGAAGTTGGGCATGCAATGGCAATGGAATCATAATCCAGACAACTCTGCATGGTCGTTGACAGAGCGTCCAGGTCATCTGCGCCTC
This sequence comes from Bacteroidaceae bacterium, assembly GCA_045117095.1. GTDB lineage: Bacteria > Bacteroidota > Bacteroidia > Bacteroidales > Bacteroidaceae > Minthosoma. Next base: position 9,934 of record JBGUMY010000055.1, read on the forward strand.
TATACAGCCAATGTGACCAGCGAACTGAATACGGCTCGTAATTCGTTGTCGCAGCGTATCTTAGGCTATTCGCCCAATGGAACGGCCACGAACAGTTACAAGAGTTCTTATGGCTCAGTGAAGTTGGATCTGTCAGGGATGCAAGATGGGGATGTGGCAGGTTTGGCTGTTTGGCAGAATCCTTATTCCTTCCTTGGTGTGAAGATGGAGAATGGCAAGAAGTTCCTCTATAGTGAGCGATGCACGTTTGATGGGCAGAAACTGAAGAAGGAGGAGAAGAAAAATGGTGCTTCCATCAAGGGTGATGTGCTCTACTTGCGTGCTGTGGTGAATTTTGCCACCAACGCCTGCAAGTATTATTACAGTACCGATGGCAAGAAGTGGTCTACCGCTGGAGTGACGATGACCATGCGCTACACCTTGGATTATTTCGTGGGTCAACGGTTCTACCTCTTCAACTATGCCACCAAGCGACTGGGTGGTTATGTGGACTTTGATGGATTCACGACGGAGCAGAATTGGGAGGATGAAGAGGCGCTCTTTGGTGGTGCTGACACACCTGCGAAGGTCAAGATGACAGGGTTGGCTATGGCTGATGAGGCTGTGGAGTTGATGGCTGGCAGCGTGAAATCCTTGGGTGTGACCATGACGGATGAGACGGGCAAGCAATGGGATGTGGCTTCGTTCTGCACCTATGAAATATCCAATCAGAATGTGGCGAAGGTGAGTGGTGGACGTCTTGTGGCGATGGGAAATGGTGAGACGGATATTGTGGCCACCTTCACGGATGTGGAGGGAAAGACAGCCACAGCGAAGATGCATGTGAAGGTGATGACTTTCCCCATGACCAAGGAAGACCTGAATCCTTCATTGATAGGGAAAGGGACGGTTACCGTATCGTCACGCTTCAGTTCGTTGACAACGGCCAAGAATGGCTTGGGTGGCTGGCGATATGCGGCTGGTGTGGATTGGTCTGCTTATAAGTATCTGGTGGTCAAACTGGTGAGAATGGCGAGTTGCTCACCTTCGTTCTGCATTTACGATGCTGATGATACGTCAGCAACACCATACGTATGTGAGATGGGGAAGGAGAAGACGGTGGTGATTGACCTGCACAACATGAAGAATTCGTCAGGTGGAAAGATTGACCCCAGTCATGTGTTCTTGGCTGGATTCAGTTCAACAGGTGAGAGTGCCATCTATCTGAGTGAGCTATTCCTCTCGAACGATGGTGTGACAGATGCAACAGGTGTGGTTCCACTCTTCGCATCGCCTACGAGGGAAGGAACGAAAACGGAGTTCTTTGGTGTGGATGGCAGAAGAACGAATGGAGCACGTCCAGGCATCAACATTCAGAGAACGACCCTTCCTGATGGTTCAACAGAATCTCGCAAAGTGTTGAGATGACATCAATAGAAACAAATTATATGATCAAATAACAACATCTTTTCCTAAAAAAGAAAAACTTATGAAAAAGAAATTTACTCTTTTTGCCTTAACGGCTTGGTTCCTGTCGCTCTCTGCTTTGGCACAGGTGACCTACAAGAGTC
>JBGUMY010000056.1:0-27752 GCA_045117095.1 Bacteroidaceae bacterium
CTCAATAATCACTATCTCCATTTCAATTCCGATTTTTGATTTCGGTTGCAAAGTAACAAAGGAAAAAGGCAAACTCAATCACGGCACTTCGTTTTGGCTGAAAGTGGCGGTAAGATGGCTGAAAATGGCGGTTGAAAGCACTCTGAACCGCCATTCTCAAAGAAAATCATTCCTTAATAAGCACTTATTAGTGAAACGGGTTGCTTTGATACCCCTACTTTTGCACCCGTAAACTTGAATATCAGACCAATATGGAGCAACTTTCAAAAGAATACTTCGACCAGTGGATGGCCCGTATCACAGAGCGTCAGGAGCAGGTGATGGGCGAACTACAACAACTGAAAGGACAGGTGGCAGAGGCAAACGAAGACGGTATCATCGACGATGCCGACTTCTGCCAGATACTGAACATCAGCGCACGGACTTCACAGCGATACCGCACGGAGGGACTGATACCCTACAGCGTCCTTCGTCAGCGTGTCTATTACAAGGAAAGCGACGTGTGGGCATTCATCCGCAAGAACAAGAAGGACAAGGGCGGCAAGGTCGCCGAGAAAATAGACCAGGCAAAGCGCCCTTCGTGGAAATGACTATACAGCCGGCTAATAAGTATAGAATCAGAGTGAATCAACATTAGTAACAACTTTCAAAATCCAGTAAGCAATGGACAAGGAAAAAGAAAATGAACAGGAAAAGCAGAAGTCCGACAAGGACGTGCTGATTGTCACGGACAACCAGACAGGAGAGCATGGAGTCGTCTCAGGCATGAACAGCAAAGGCAATCCCATCAAACTCCCTCTCAGGAAGGAATATTCACAGTCCTTCCTCCAATTCGACAAGAACGGCAACGCCCTCGACAACTTCTTCAGCAACTTCGTCCGCCAGTGCAAAGAGCCGACACGATTCGGCTTCACCAAGACCACGACAGGCGTACTTGAACGACTGTTCGCCAGGTCGGAAGAGGCAAAGGCGGAAATCGAGGGTGAAAGCATCAATCCATCCAATTACATTAACAACAAAAACAAGAAGAAAATGGAACAGAATCCAAACAATGAAAATGCTGCACAGCAGGAGGAGAACAAGCACCAGTACCAGCCAATCGACGAGACCAAGGTCAATTGGGCGGACATTCAGCAGAAGTGGGGCATCACCCGAGACCAACTCGACCAGTCGGGCGACCTCACCAAGATGCTCAACTACGGCAAGAGTAACCTCATCACCGTGCATCCCACTTTCGGCGGTGAACAACTGGAAACCGCTGCCCGTCTGTCCTTCAAGAAGAATGAGGACGGCAGCGTGAGTCTTGTGCCACACCTCATCCGCAAGGAGGCCAATCTGGAACAGGAGTACAAGGGACACACCTTTTCCGAGGCCGACAAGTCAGCCTTGAAGAACTACGGCAATATGGGTCGTGTCGTTGACCTCCTGAACGAGCGTGGCGAACGTGTGCCAAGCATCATCAGCATCGACCGCCAGACCAACGAGATTACCGACTTGCCCATGCGCCGTCTGCGCATCCCTGAGAAGATAGGCAACACGGAACTGACAAAGCAGGAGCAGGATATGCTCCGTGCCGGACTGCCACTGAAGAACAAGGAGATAGAACTGGCCAACGGTCGCAAGTTCACCACCACCCTGCAAGCCAACGTAGAAGAGAAAGGCGTGGAGTTCGTACCCCGTGGCACCCGTCAGCGCAACGGTCAGGAGCAGAAGCAGGAAGGTAACCAGCAGACCGAAGGACAGGCACAATCAGCCGACGGTGACGGCTCCCAGAGACAGCGCCGTCCCCAATGGACGGATGAGAACGGCAACATCAAGCCCATTGGTAAGTGGAAGGGCGTGGAGTTCACCGACGAGCAGAAGCGTGACTATCTGGAGGGCAAGACCATCAAACTTGACGGCGTACCCGACAAACAGGGCGTACCCTCAACGATGTACCTGAAGTTCAGTTCCGAAAAAGGCCGTCCGCTGACCTATACCACCGACCCCGACAAGGCGGTCAGCCAGACACCAGCCTCCGAGAGCCAGACACAGGTCGCCGTGAACAGCGAGGGCAAGACCAACGAGCAGACCAAGGGCGTGAAGGAACCCTTGCAGCAAGGTCAGAACGCCCCGAAGGACACCAAGCAACAGGAGCAACAGGACGCTGCCGTGAAGCCTGAGAAGAAAAAGTCGAAGGGCGTGAAGATGTAGCCCACAGACTGCATCAGTCCAAACATCACTTACTGCTTGTGGCTCGTTCCCGTTCTGGAACGGACGGGGGCGAGCCATCACTATACCCATACATCAACAGTTAAACCACATAAGCAATAGAAATCATGATTACGATAATAGCAGATACACAGAACATTGCTAAACGATACGCAAGAACAGTAGGAGCTTGTGACGAAGATACCCGTCACTATTTCGGCAATAACTATGCCGTGACTTGGCTGGAGGGCATCGACCTCGGCTTCAGTCCTGAAATCACCCATGCGCTCGATACGCTTTCACCCATTGAGCATCCCCTGATTCCCGAAAAGTTCCCCGTGGTGCTCCAGCCCCAGAAAGGACAGCAGAAACCTAACGAGAAGATGTTAAGCCATGCCCGTACTCTCTCGGAACTGATTGCCGACAGCACATATGTTTATCTGGTGACCGCAGACCTGAATGCCACCCTTCTGAAAGGCGGGCCGTTCCTTGCTGCCGTCCCCAAGGGCTTTCTGTATCATCTCCATCTCCGCTCTCTGTCCGCCAAGGGCATCCGTGAAAGCATCAACCACCGCCTTCTGCTGCGTGGTGTACAGCAGAAGTATGAGCAGGTGCTTAGAAAGCAGAAAGCCGACTGGCTCGTTTCCGCCAATGCCACCCATCTGTTGGAAAAGGTCTATGGAAAGGGTACTCACCGCCTTGACCGTATCGCTACACCGATGCTGTCATTGATCTGCGGACGCTACAAGGCGAACAAGGAGCACCAGCCCAAAGCCACCTATCAGGTGAACTTCTCCGTAGAGCGAAGCGGCGAGGTCTATAAGTTCACTTCTGACGAACAGTTTACCGACATAGCGGAAGCCAATGCCCTGTATATCAAAATGCGCTCCGCGATGGGCGACAAGCCTGCCGTCATCAGTCGGGTGAGCGTAAGGACTTCGCCATTGCCATCCCCTAAGCCCTTCGACTATCATTCACTGCTGCTTGCCGCCAATACCCGTTTCGGCTTCGGTGTCATCCATACGACCGAATGCCTCCTGCGGCTCTTCGACCTCGGACTGATTACCTGGCCGTTCACCGACAAGGACTATATCAGCGAGAACTACGCCCGTGAGTTCTGGAACAACACCATCTACGACCTGCGAAGCAATGCCAAGTGGGAACGGATGATAGGAAAGATTGACAAGCCCGGCATGAATAACGTCATTTTCGGCAACAAGAAGCGTGAGCACGTCGGAATCTGCCTGACTGAGCGCAAGTGTAACCCCGATGTGTTCAAACTGACAAAGGACGAGCAGGCCATTTACGACCTCATCGTGGAGCAGGCAATCCTTGCCTTTGCCGAGGATGCCCAGATTGTCAATTCACAGGTATGCGCCACCTTTGACGGTCATCCGTTCACGGTGGAGAAGTGTGCCGTGAGGGAAAAGGGATGGACGGCAATGGTCGGGCAGAAGTTCGGCAATACCGATTGCACTTGGGTTTCCCACCACTGGCGCGAGAAGGAAAAGACCTTCTTCTTTGGGGTATCCATCACGAAGAAGACCAGCCAGCCCGTCCGTCTGCACACTGCAGAGACGCTGCTGATGGAGGTGGACTTGTTCGACCTTGGCACAGAAATGGAGAAGGCGGATGCCATCAGGACACTCTTTGAGTATGGCTACATCGACACGTCTGAGAAGGACATCATACCCACCGAGAAAGGGCTGGCACTTTACGCCGTCATCCGTGACATGATTATCGGCAGTCCCAAGTATATGGGTTGTCTCAACCGCCACCTTGCCCAAGGGGAATATAGAAAGGCAATGGTATTGGACTATACCGAGGCCATCATCCGTGAACTGTTGGTTTCCGAGACCCTGTTTGCCAAGCGTGCCTTGCCTGTCAATCGAGAGGCACAGGAAATCATCGACAACATCAAACAGCAAGCATCATGAGCAAGACACCATTAACCACTACACGGGAACTGAGTTACTACGAACTCTACCTGCTGGACTACCTGCGCCAGCACAAGTTCCCCCAACAGCATGACCGCGACTTTATCCGTACCCGTGCGGACGAGGCGGCAGAGACCTACGAGCAGGAACGGCGCAACGGACTTTCCACCACAGGCGCACAGGAACTGGCAATGGCAACACTCACCAAGGGACTGCACTACTCGCAGTATGACATCCTTCTGGGTGTCATCGACTCGGAGTTTGAGAAATCCGTCCCTCCACTGCTGCATGAGCGACTGGCGGACAGCCTGCTGCCCTTCATGGGCAAGGTCTTTTCCATCTATGACCTCAGTGATGACGATTTCCCTCTCAGCGACGAATACCAGAACCTCCACGACGAACTGACTGGTGCCGTTGCCCTATACCTCAGACAGTATGGCATACAATAGAAAGGCTCACCTCCAGAAGAACATTGACGCCATCAGGACGGCATTCCTGATAGAGCGTGAGAAACGCACCCCCACGGACAAGGAATTGGACGTGCTGCGTGGGTACAGCGGTTTCGGCGGCTTGAAGTGCGTCCTCTATCCTGCCGCCAGCATGTCCGACTCCACCAAGTGGCCCAAGTCGGAGATGCCCCTGTTCACCAAGACGATGGAACTGCACCAGATGCTGCGTGAAAACGCTCAGTCGGAGCAGGAGTACAAACGCTATGTGGACAGTCTGAAATCGTCGGTGCTGACGGCGTTCTATACCCCTAATGTATTCGTGAACACCCTCGTTGATACATTCAACTACTTCGGCGTAGTTCCCCAAAAGGTGCTGGAGCCGTCATCGGGTATCGGTGTATTCGTGGATGCCGTGAAGCAGAAAAATAAGGATGCCTACGTCATGGCATACGAGAAAGACCTGCTGACGGGCAAGGTGCTGAAAGCCCTGCACCCGGATTCCATCGTGCGCATAGAGGGATTTGAGCGACTGGCAAAGCCCTTTGAGAACTACTTCGACATGGCGGTGTCAAACATCCCCTTCGGCGACATTGCCGTTTTCGACCCTGCCTATACCAACAGCAAGGAATCCGTCAGGCGACAGGCGGCAAAGACGGTGCATAACTACTTCTTCCTAAAAGGGCTGGATGCGGTACGTGACGGCGGCGTGGTGGCCTTCATCACCTCGCAAGGCGTGATGGACTCCCCCACGTCGGCACCTATCCGTGAGGAGATGCTGTGCCATGCCGACCTCGTGAGTGCCATCCGTCTGCCCAACAACCTCTTTACGGAGAATGCCAATACGGAGGTGGGCAGTGACCTCATCGTCCTCCAGAAGAACACTGCCAAGCAGAAACTGACGGAGGCTGACAGGCTCTTCATCGACGTGGAGGACGTGGACGGCATCGGCACAAGTTCCTATTTTGTAGCGCATGGTGACCATATCATCCATACCTCTGCCGTCCGTGGCACCGACCCATACGGCAAGCCTGCCATGGAGTACACCCATGAGGGCGGTATGGCTGGCATATCCAAGGATATGGAAAAGGTTGTTCTGGCAGACATCAGCACAAATCTCAATTACTCATTATATAAAGGTGTTGCGGTGGAGGAAGCCGAGGTCTTGACCGAGGAAACCGTTTCCAATAAGGCGGAACAACAAGTGACAGAAACGGAACAAAGGGAAGCCACAGATGAACAACAGGACACCGAAAAGGTAGAACAAAAGCCTGTTGAAGCGCAAGAACTAATAGCACAAGCCCAACCGCAACATGGAGCACAAGTTCAGGAGAAACCCAAACAAGCACCGTCGCCATCCCCGATGCTCTCCCTCTTCGACCTTTGGGAAGAAAACGGTGAGGAAATCGCACAGACACAGGTGCAGACAGTAGAAAAGCCCAGGCAGAAAGGCAAGAAACAGTCTGATGCCAAGCCAAAGAGAAAGAAGACTGACGTGATACAACAGACATTGGCACTGGACTTCTCGGCTACGCTTAATATGGATGAGGGAAAGAAGAAAGAGAAGGCTGGCGTACCTGACAATCCCGATGACATCTACGCTGACATCAATTGGGAGGAAAATCCACCTATCAACGGATTCTATGAGGTGATGATGGACATGACGCCAGAGCAGCGTATCAAGTTGCGTGTCATTGCCGAGGAACACCGACAGGCAGAACTGAAACGGCAGGGACTGACGGACACGATGAACCCTGCCTTTCTCCCCTCGAAGGAGGCAATGGAGAAATACGGCAGTCACCAAGCAGACGGTCAGGCGGTTGGAGCAACGACAACAGTCAATGCCCAGAAGCCCATCGACCTCACACCGCGCACATTTGACGGGGAGATGCAGCCGTTCTACCGTGACGGCAGCATCGTACTGGATAAGGACGGCAACCTCGGACATCTGCGCAATGTAACAGACTATGGTGCCATGTTCCATCCGCTGGAACTGAACGCCATGCAGACGGCATGGCTCAATGCCTACATTCCCATGCGTGACACCTACGAGGAATTATACACCTACGAGGCAGACAACCATGAGGAAAAAAAGAAACTGCGTGAGGAACTGAACACCCTCTATGACCAGTTCGTAAAGGACTTCGGGCACCTGAACCAAGGACAGATGACGAAACTGCTGCTGATGGATGCCCACGGTCGTGACACCCTTGCCATTGAACGAGTGGAGAACGGAGAATTTATCAAGGCTGACATCTTCGACCATCCCGTTTCGTTCAACATCAACGAGGTGACACAGGTGGATACACCCGAAGAAGCCCTGTCCGCATCGCTCAACAAGTACGGCAGCGTGAACCTCGGCTATATGGCATGGCTCACCAGTATGGATGTGAAGGAACTGATTGACGGTCTGAAAGGTCGCATCTACTTCAATCCGTTGATTTCCGGCTACGAGGTGAAAGACCGCTTCATTGCTGGCAACGTCATTGACAAGGCGGAACGGATAGAGCACTGGATTGAGATGCAGAGACAGCGGAGAGAGGACGAGGGTGAGGAATACACCACTGACCCGTCGGTCGCCGAGTCCCTGCAGGCTTTGAAGGATGCCTATCCTGAGCGTATTCAGTTCGCCGACCTCGACTTTAACTTCGGTGAGCGTTGGATTCCGACGGGCATATTCTCTGCCTATATGACCCAACTCTACGGCACGGACATCCGCATCGGCTACTCGGAGAGTATGGATGAGTTCTCGGTGGCTTGCAGCGAGAAGAACATGAAAATCAACGAGGAATATTGTGTGCGTGGCTACTATCGCACGTATGACGGCATCAACCTTCTGAAACATGCCCTTCACAACACCTGCCCCGACATGATGAAGTGCATCGGCAAGGACGATAACGGCAACGACATCAAAGTGCGCGATGCTGAGGGCATCCAGTTGGCAAACTCAAAGATTGACGAGATACGAAACGGTTTCTCTGACTGGCTGGAAGAGCAGTCGCCGGAGTTCAAGGAAAGGCTGACGGAGATGTATAACCGTAAGTTCAATTGTTTCGTGCGTCCAAAGTACGACGGCAGTCACCAGACTTTCCCAGACCTCGACATGAAATCACTGGAACGTCGCTATGGCATCAAGGATATCTATGCCTCACAGAAGGATTGTATCTGGATGCTGAAGCAGAACGGTGGCGGCATCTGTGACCACGAAGTCGGTACGGGTAAAACGCTGATCATGTGCATTGCAGCGCATGAAATGAAGCGTCTGGGACTGGCGCACAAGCCCATGATTATCGGTCTGAAGGCGAATGTGGCAGAGATTGCCGTCACCTATATGGCGGCATACCCCAATGCCCGTATTCTCTATGCTTCGGAAAAGGACTTTTCGACCGCTAACCGCATCAAGTTCTTCAATACCATCAAGAACAACGATTTTGACTGTGTGATTATGTCGCACGACCAGTTCGGCAAGATTCCTCAGTCGCCGGAGTTGCAGCAGGAGATCCTACAGGCTGAACTTGACAGCGTGGAGGAAAACCTTGAAGTGCTGCGGGCGCAGGGCAAGGAGGTGAGCAAGAAAATGCTGCGCGGACTGGAGAAGCGGAAGTTCAACCTTGAAGCGAAGTTGGAGAAGATTGCCTATCAGATAGAGACGCGCACGGATGACGTGTGCGACTTCAAGCAGATGGGCATCGACCATTTGTTTGTCGATGAAAGTCACCAGTTCAAAAATCTGATGTTCAACACAAGACATGATAGAGTGGCAGGACTCGGCAACTCGGAGGGAAGCCAACGGGCATTGAACATGCTCTTTGCCATACGTACCATACAGGAGCGGACTGGCAGGGACTTGGGGGCTACGTTCTTGTCGGGTACTACCATCAGTAACTCGCTGACTGAACTTTACTTGCTCTTCAAGTACCTGCGCCCCCGTGAACTGGAGCGTCAGAACATCCGTTGCTTCGATGCGTGGGCGGCTATCTTCGCCAAGAAGACTACCGACTTTGAGTTTAACGTCACTAACAACATAGTGCAGAAGGAGCGTTTCCGCTACTTCATCAAAGTGCCGGAATTGGCGGCATTCTACAACGAGATTACGGACTATCGCACGGCGGCAGACGTGGGCGTTGACAGACCAGAGAAGAACGAGATACTGCACAACATTCCACCGACACCGGATCAGGAAGAGTTTATCAAACGTCTGATGGAGTTTGCCAAGTCGGGCGATGCCACTTTGCTCGGTCGTCCGAAACTCTCTGAGACGGAGGAAAAGGCGAAGATGCTCATTGCCACGGACTATGCCCGTAAGATGGCGTTGGATATGCGTATGATTAGCCCGAACTACGAGGATCATCCCGACAACAAGGCTTCACACTGTGCCAAGATGATTGCCGAGTATTACCGTCGTTTCGATGCGCAAAGGGGTACGCAGTTTGTTTTTTCGGATTTGGGGACGTGGCAAGGTAATGAATGCTGGTCGGTTTATTCGGAAATCAAGCGTAAGTTGGTGGAGGACTATGGCATCCCTGCCAATGAGATACGTTTCATACAGGAATGTAAGAATGAGAAGGCACGTAAGGCGGTTATCTCTGCCATGAACGAGGGCAGCGTCCGTGTGCTGTTTGGCTCCACCTCCATGCTCGGCACGGGTGTAAACGCCCAAAAACGCGCGGTGGCGATTCATCATTTGGACACGCCCTGGCGTCCGTCCGACTTGGAGCAGCGCAATGGTCGGGCGGTACGTGCAAGGAATGAGATTGCCAAGCATTTTGCCGACAATAAGGTGGACGTTATCATCTATGCAGTAGAAAAGTCTCTCGATAGTTACAAATTTAATCTTCTTCACTGCAAACAGATGTTTATCTCTCAGTTGAAGAGTGGCGCACTCGGTGCCCGTACCATCGACGAGGGGGCAATGGATGAGAAGTCGGGCATGAACTTCTCCGAGTACATGGCAATCTTGTCGGGAAACACAGACCTGTTGGATAAGGCAAAGTTGGAGAAGAAGATTGCCGCATTGGAGGGTGAACGGAAGTCGTTCAACAAAGGACGGAATGAATCCGTCTGGCGTTTGGAGAACAAGCAGACGGAGATGGAGCGTAACAGTGAGGTCATTGCAAAATTACAGGAAGATTTTGATAAGCACAAGTCTCAGCGTAAACTCGATGCCGAGGGCAACCTCCTTAATCCTATCCATCTGGATGGTTTCAAGCCTACGGATGAAGAAAGTATCGGCAAGCAACTCCAGAAGATTGCTAAAGAGACGGACACTAAGGGCGAGTACCGACGTATCGGTGAGATACACGGTTTTCCCATCCTTCTCTGTAGTGAGCTTATCAGCAAGGATGGCATTGGGATGTTCCAGAACAAATTCTGCGTGGAGGGCAACTACAAGTATAAGTACAACAATGGCTTCATTGCCCTTGCCGACCCTGTTGCAGCAGCCCGCAACTTCATCAACTCACTGGAGCGCATACCGCAGACTATTGAGCAATACAAGGAGAAGAATGCCATTCTTGAAAAGGACATCCCGCAACTGAAGGAAATTGCTGGCAAGCAGTGGAAGAAAGAAAATGAACTGAAAGGTTTGAAATCTGAACTGGCGACACTTGAAAGAAAGATTCAACTGGAACTGGCGAAGGACAAGGAGCCAGATCAGACAGTAGCTATTGGAACTGAGCAAGATAAAGAGCCTGCTATAGCAAATACGTATCACAGTGGATTTAAGATATAATTAAGCAAGAAGAAGATGAGATGGTTTGTTTCACTCTGTCCCATCTTCTACTCTATATTATTGCAAATATTTCAAAAATAGTAGTCACATGTTGCGTTTCGTTTGTGTAAAAGGCGTTTCTTTTTCTGATAAAATTAAAGCATTTCCACTATAATAGTTTGATATACAGCATATTGGAAGAATTAGACAGAAAACGATTTTGAAATTTATTTTAGCTGCTCGGACTTTTACCTTATGAATATTATTTGTACCTTTGCAAGAGGTTATACTGCGATTAGAATAATGAATAAGAAAGGAAAAAACAGGAAATCTCAAATATCCATTATGAGTTTTTTTACAAACTCAAGATGGCTAATTTCTGTTGCATGTGTCTCGTTTAATTCGTCTTTTATAGCATCAAGTTTGCGGGATATTGTCTTCTTAAAAGACTTGTCTTGTGAGGATAGAAGTAAATCTGGTGAGATTTCAAAGTTGGGGCTAAAGATACAACCAATATCAATATGTGTACTATAGAATTTTATTATGGAGATAAAAACTGAGGCATACACTTCTTCACCATGCTCAATTCTTGAAATAGCTGCTTGTGAAACCTTTGTAGATTTAGCCACCTCATTTTGAGTAAGTTGCAGAAAGTGTCTTATCTGCTTTAGCCTATTGCCTATTATTCTCAATTCGTCCATATATAAAAAAGGCGTGTTCTATTTCCGTTATGTCCATCTGGGTCTTGCAAAACCATCTCATCATAACGAACAATAGCTCACGCCTATTATGATATTAGTCCTAACGGGCAACCTATCACAACGGGTGAGCATTTTTCTTGTCCATTACCCTATGAGATCAGTTTGTTTGCAAGTTTTGATGAAAGGATAATTTCGAATAAAATGCTCATATACCAACCCCACAGGGCTGAATTGCGTGCAAAATTAAGGCATTTATTTCATTCTGCAAAATTTTCAGGAAGAAAAAATGGAAATAAAACGTCTGACGTTTTTCAAATTCAGGAAAAGAAACGCTTTAAATTAGTAGTTGTACAACAATTGATGTAATTTTGCGCCCAAATAATCGAGTCGACAAGATTATGCCCAGACCATACTGTTCAAAGGCGCGTAACTGAAAAGCGATACGAGTAGGTATAATATAATCAGATAAAAAAAGATGAAAAATCTGAAATTATTCTCCATTGAAGAGATGTCTGTGTTAGAAGCACTCAATGTTAAAGGTGGAATAGCAGAATTTGCTGTCACCCAGAATGGTTGCTCAAACAATGTCCCAGGATGTGCCTGTGAAATTGTTGCGCGTCCTAGTACCCCAACTGTTCCTACAACTTCTACTTTTGGATAATTGGAGTCATTCCCTTTGGTCGGGCTATTGTACGATAGCCCGATTTTAAAATTTTAACAGTATGAAGACAAGCAAATATAATTACATTATCAAACGGGGAAATCTTGCTTATTGGTATAACGGGATAGAACATAAATATTTTTGTTTACCTATTGATTTAAGTCAAAAGGTTGAGGTGGCAATTAGCACTACAGAAGGAATTGCACTATTACCTGACACCCTTGTTGATAAACTTATAGATGGTGGATTCCTAATTTCTAATGAAACAAATGAGTTGAATATTATTAGGTCAAGAAATAATGCGCGAATCAATCAGAAAGATTATTTATTGATAATTCTTCCAACCTTGAATTGTAACTATAAATGTTGGTATTGCATACAAGACCACATTCCATCACGAATGTCTTTTAAAACAATAGAATCTATCAAAACGCACATTGACTACATGGTCAATGTTGAACTCATCAAATCATTACAGTTAGAATGGTTTGGCGGTGAGCCGTTTATGTATTTCAATCAAATAATAAAACCTATATGTGAATATGCAAAGCATATTTGTGCGGAGCGTAATATTACATATATAGCAAGTGCGACAACTAATGGTTATTTCCTTTCTCCAGACAAAACAAACGAGATTACAAGGTTAGGATTCACTAGATTTCAGATAACATTGGATGGACCAAAATTGGAACACGATAAAGTAAAATTTCAGCACAACTGTGCATCAGCGTTTGTACAGGTTTTAGAAAATATTGAGAATATTCTAAATAGATCAAAAGACATACATATTCTCCTGAGAATAAATTATACTGAAGACAATCTAGATTACCAAATAGTAGACGATGTTAATGAGATAATTTCTCAAGCAAATAGATGTCGGATTCAGATTAATCCGAAAAAGGTTTGGCAAGAAAAAGTCAACAAAGAACGGTATAACAATGTAAGTACATTATTGGATTTATTTGAGGAATCTGGATATAAAGTAAAAAGATTAGATTTTATTTGGGATTTTGTGCCTTGTTATGCAAATAGAAAATATTATAATGCCATCAATTATAATGGTGATGTCATTAAATGTACTGCGTGTAATGATTTGTATGACGAACAAACTCACGGGGCTATAAGCGCAGATGGTTCAATTTCATGGGATAGTAATTTCATCGCAAAATACAAAGCAAAATCCTTTGAGAATTCCGAATGTCTTGCTTGCAAATATTTACCTCTTTGCATGGGAATATGTCCTCGTGATTACGGAAGTGTCTCTTATTGTAAAATCAATGGAATGGACGTAAAAATTGAGGATGCTATAGTAAATTACATAAATTCCGTATGTAAGATAAACGAGAAATCTTCAATTTAATATATCTGCAATATAAAGAAAATATGAAAATGTTTAGATATTTCTTTGGATTTGTAATTATCATGTTCGGTCTTGGACATACTGCAAGAGCGCAAGTGTGCGGCAGAATTGTAGATGTTGAGCAGAATCCCGTAATTGGGGTAAATTGTATTCTCTTGAATTTGCACGACTCAATTCAAATTGCAAGTGCGACGAGTGATGTACAGGGTAAATTTGAATTAGATGTAAAACAAGATAAAGAGTATATTCTGCAATTATCATCTGTTGGATATAAAAAAATGAGCCAAGTCTGTAAATCTGGCAATTTGGGGAACATAACACTGATTGAGGATTCCATTCTTCTCAATGAAGTTGTTGTTACGCCCCAGATTCTGAATACGTTCGGCAATAAAGACCAATTAAGGCTAAGCGGAACAGCCAAGCGAGTAGGCAACAACGCCTTGGATGCCATAAGTAGTTTGCCACAATTCAAGACGAGCATCAGCGATGCCGAGTTAGTTACGGTGGATAATAAAAGTATTCTTGTGCTGATTGACGGAATGAGGCGTTCGTCCCGTGAGCTAAAGATGCTGAAAGCCGATGACATCAAGAGCATTATGTTTTATAGCAATCCTCCTGCACGATATGCCCATGAGAACATCGGTGCGGTCATCGATGTACAAACAAAGAAAAAGACGGATAAATTGTATAGCCTCTATCTTGATACGAAAAATGGCGTGACGACAGGATATGGCACTGATATGCTCTCTATGGCATACAGAGACTCTCTGAATATGATTACGGCGGCATATTTCATCGACTATCGCGCATTGGATGACAACCGCATGAATAACACTTATTCGTATGCTGGAGCAACAAATGAATACAGGGGCCTTCCTGGTCGTTATAACGGGCAATATCATTTGGGGCAACTTGTGTACCAGCGCTATCATGGCAAGAATCTCTTTAACGCAAAGGTGGAGTATCGCAAATCTCCGGGCAAGCAGGAATATGAGCAAGAACTCCTAAGGCAAAATAGTAATCCAGTCAATAGCCGTAGTCTGAAAAGTGACTATTCTGCTGTTTCTGCCGATTTGTATTACATGTATATGTTCAACCAGAACAGAAATTTGTCCCTGAACATCCTGAACACCTATTATCATTCAAAATCAGACAACATCCTGACAAGTAATGCAAATGGGTATTCGTTTGAGAACCATATTGACAACAAATCCTATTCCTTGATAGCCGAGGCTCTGTATAGTGATAAATTATGGAATGGTGATTTCAACATAGGTGCTTATTATCAATACAAAAATCTGGATCAAGAATATAACAATACGGTGAACTCAACAATAGGCACTTACAAGGAGTATGTATATACCGATTATAGCAATGCTGTTGGCAAGTTCTCGTATAACTTAGGACTTGGATTAGAAAACAATCACTACAAGACTGCAACAAGCGAGAAATTCAATTATCTTGTATTCCGCCCGTCATTGGCCTTGAATATGCAATACAGCAAGAACTCTTCAATGAGGCTTACCGCTTCCATCAATTCATCCGTGCCCAATGTCGGAGACCTTACCAATAGCGTCGTGTCGATTGACGAACATTTCTATTCGCAAGGAAACACGGAATTGAAACCGTATTATTACTATTTTGCGAATCTCGGCTACCAATACGCATCTGAAAACGGGAAGTTTTATATTGCCCCGTCTGTTTCCTATTCATATTATCCCAATAAAAATATGCCTGTATTGTTTGCAGAAGGTGAGGATTTTACCCTTAAGATGGCAAGTATAGATGATGTTCATTGCGTCGGAGCCTCCTTGTCTTTTAACTACAAACCTGTCAGTTGGTTTGTCCTTCAGCCATTCTACAACTACGAATACTCTACCTACAGAACGCCAAATTTGTCTGTAAACCACAATCTCCATAATGCCGGCATCGGTGTTCAGATTCTGCCGAAGCACTGGCAAATCATTTGGAATGGCAATTTTCCTATAACAATTGCTGATGGTGATATTTATGACCATAAGGGTTTCAATATGAGTGCTTCAGCACTTTACAAGTTCAAGTCAATGTCGGCAGGACTGGAGTATATCTACAATCCGAACCCTTCAAGAATCTATGCAGACACTAAAGCATTCCACTATTCGGAAGAAACAAAGTGGAACAACTTCAAGAGCCTTGTATCCGTGAAGTTCACCTATTACTTTTATAAAGGCAAATCTCGTAGTCATGCAGGAAAGCGTATCAGTAATTCTGATAAAGACTCCGGCCTGACAAATTCTAATATAGCAAAATAGTTATCGTGAAATTTCATTTTGTAAAACAACTGGATGCGATGCAATGTGGAGTCGCATGTTTAGCAATGATTTGCAGACATTATAATAAAGCATATGGAATAGAAGAACTTTCTAAACTATGCGGTGTCTCGACCGATGGAGTTTCATTGCTCGCAATAAGTACTGTCGCAGAAAATATAGGACTTCAATCGGTCATTGGGAAAATTTCAATAGACCAAATAGCTGACATGCCTAAACCATGTATTTTACATTGGAATCAAAATCATTTTGTAGTTTTGTATAAAGTAAAGAAAGGAAAAGTATTCTATATCGCTGACCCTGGAAAGGGAATGACTACCTACAACACAGAAGAATTCAAAAGTCATTGGATAGAAATGTCTTCTGATAAAGAAGAGAAAGGAATTGCCATGTTTCTTGAACCGACTCCAATGTTTTACGAGCAAGAGAGTAACGATGCAAAGGAAAGGGAAAGGTCTTTCGGCTTCTTGTTAGGATATATCAATCAGTATCGGAAGTATTTCTTGCAGATTCTGTTAGGTTTGTTTGTAGGGAGCCTCCTGCAACTTGCTTTGCCATTTCTTACCCAGAACATTGTCGATATTGGCATAAAAAACAAAGACATCGGCTTCATCTGGCTTATATTGTTAGGGCAACTTGTCATCACCATCAGTCGGACATCTGTTGATTTTATCCGCAGATGGCTTCTGCTGCATATCTCAATGCGTATCAATATCTCGTTGGTAAGCGACTTCTTCATTAAACTGCTACAGTTGCCAATGTCCTTTTTTGACACAAAGCTGATGGGCGACCTGATGCAAAGAATCGGCGACCACTCACGCGTTAACAGTTTCTTGACACAACAGACGTTAAGTGTGGCTTTTTCCATGATTAGTTTTGCCGTGTTTAGTTGTGTGCTGTTGGTTTATAACAGGCTTATCTTCTTTATCTTCCTGTTGGGAAGCCTTCTCTATGGCGGATGGATGACATTGTTCTTGCGGCGCAGGAAAGTGATTGACTATGAGTTGTTCGAACAGCAGGCCATTAACAACAATAAGACTTATCAGTTCCTGACCTCTATGCAGGAAATCAAGTTGCAAGACTGCGAACAGCGCCGTCGCTGGGAATGGGAGGATGTGCAGGCCGATTTGTTTAAGGTACAGATGAAGAGTCTGAAACTCCAACAGACTCAGGAGGCTGGAAGCATCTTTATTAATGAGTTGAAGAATATTATTATCACTGTTGTTTCAGCTACTGCTGTTATCAATGGCAGTCTGACGCTTGGTATGATGCTGGCTGTCCAATATATTATAGGTCAATTGAACAGCCCAATCGAGCAGCTTATGCACTTCATATACTCCATACAGGACGTAAAGATAAGTCTGGAGCGTATTAACGAAATCCACACAAAGGATAATGAAGAGGACGCTGGGCGCACAAGGATGGGGTTTGGTGATGAGAGTCATGATATTGTGCTTTCTCATATTGACTTCAAATATGACCCTCACGCGCTGTCAAAGACAATAGAGGATGTTAGTATTCAAATCCCGGAGGGAAAGATAACCGCCATTGTGGGAGCCTCTGGGAGTGGGAAAACAACCTTGATTAAACTCATGCTGGGCTATTATCCCGTTATGAATGGCGAGATAACCATTGCAGAACATAACATCGCAGAATATAACTTAAAATGGTGGCGGCGACAGTGTGGTGTGGTTATGCAGGACGGAGTCATATTCTCTGAATCTATAGCAAGAAACATTGCCGTTGATGACGATGAGATAGACCAAGAGAGGCTGGAGATGGCAGCAGAAATTGCAAACGTGAAAGACTTTGTAACGGCATTGCCCCTGAAGTTCAATACAAATATCGGCAGGGATGGCATGGGACTCAGCCAAGGGCAAAAGCAGCGCATATTGATTGCCCGTGCAGTATATAAGAACCCGAAGTTTATATTCCTTGACGAAGCAACCAATTCGTTAGACGCAAGCAATGAACGTGCTATAGTAGAGAACTTGGACAAGTTCTACAAAGGAAAAACCGTTGTCATTGTGGCACACCGACTGAGCACCGTAAAGAATGCTAATCAAATCATTGTACTTGATAAAGGAAAAGTTGTAGAAACTGGCAATCATGATACCCTTACTTCAAAGCGTGGTGCATACTACAATCTTGTTAAAAACCAGTTGGAATTGGGAAATTAAGATGGAATGACATTATGGATAAGGATTTAGAGAAAATAGAGACTCGCAGCAAGAAAGTCCGTGACATTATGGTAGAAAAACCGCCATTTTTCATACGCTACGGAACGGTCATGATAGCAGTTTTGCTATTTGTTGTCGCTTTGGTGATATATTCGATATTTTGAAAACAACACAATCCGCTTTGTAGAGATTGACTAGGAGACATTTCTAAATTCTAAACCGATTCATTTTCTTTTGCTCCATGTTCGGTGGAGTTGCCCTTCCTCTGGCGCGATAGCCGGATTCGTTGTGCCGAAAAAAATCTTATAATGGGATGTAAATGAATGAATCAAAAAGAGTGCTTATGGAATATTTCATAATGCTATTCTGGTTTTGAATTAGGCACTTGCAATGGATGTCTGTTTTGCTTTTCTTACAGCCAACAAGTGATTTATTTTTTCTTGCGGTTCTATTCTAAATCCTAACATAAAATTTGATGCGTCTTATTATCATCAATTGTTCCGAATATCAGTTTAATCTTTTGGCATTCTGTTGTCACAGCAAAAATATCTTATTTTTTGAGATGTTGTTGTATTCTAAATCTCGTTGAACGAATAGCCTCTTGGGTGATGCCCATAATCTGACGAACTTCTTTATCATTTTTACCTATCTCAAATAATAACAGAAAGAAAGTATTATGAGCCGTCTTTGGAGAAAATTTTTTCACGACTTTAGAGTATGATGCAAAATTTGTTGCTTTATAGAAATCAATAAAGCATTTATAGTCATCGTTAGTCCATTCTACGGTTGTACCATTCTGTTGTATTTGCTCATATAATAGTTTTCCCTTAGCAAGCCTTGGGGATTCTTGATCTATTAAGTCCTTTATCTTCTGGTTCAAATCGACTATTTGCCGCTCTGCTTCTTCATGTTCCGTCTCCAAATTATTAATTTGTCCAAGGTATTCATCTATTTTTCCCTTTAATGAGCTAATCTCGATTTTAGAAGCATTATCCACCTGCTTCAACTTATCAATCTGTTCTTTGTAGTCTTTTATAATACCATTAAGATTATCAATTTGATTATAAGCAATATTACCAGTTCTTGTCAATTGTTCTAACTGTTCTGCATAATCCTTTATTTTACTTTCCAAGTCCTCAATTGTTATTTGAGATAAAGAACTGGCTTCTTTTTGTTTCTTTACTTGTTCCTCATGTTTCGATACCCTGTTTTTAAGTTCTTCTATCTGATGTTGCGCATTGTAATCATGCTCTTTTAGCTGTCCGATTTCATTGATATAACTATTAATAAGTAATTGCTGCTCTTTGAGAGTAATTTTTGACTTATATTTCTTATATCTGATATAGCCTATTAAGAATATCACGATAATAACAAGTAATAAAGCAAATATACACCATTTCATTATTTCCTTCTCATGCCTGTCGCTTACAACCTTTTCATCATATTTTTGCTGTATATGTTCAATAGAACGGTCAGACATGGCTGTGTTTATACTATCTTTAATAGTGACAATATTGTATAGTAACTCACAAGCACCATCAAGGTCTTTATGGGATAAGTTGTATTGAAGTATATGGTATATAATTTTATCGACAGAAATGTCATCGTCACAATACAATGCATTTTTCCATAGTTCATATGCCTTTTCTTCATTTCCTTCTTTACAGTAAATGTATGCAAGATTCTCTAAAGACCTAGTTAATGGCTTTAGCTTTATAGATTTTGTTAGGTATTCTTTTGCCTTTTCAGGATTGGCATCCATATATGCATATCCAATATTATTCAAGACATAAGGCAAGAAAATAGAGTCAAAGCTATTTATGTACATAGCAGATTTGTCGGCATATATAATTGCACTATCAGTCTCTCCCTTGTATTGATATGCCTCGTTCAAGTCATTGTAGGCATAAGCGATCCATCTTTCCCGATTAGTTTTTAGCGCATTATCTACAGCCTCCTTTGCGTATTTTAATTGCATATCATAATTACCGCTTATACGATTAATATACGCAATAAGCTCGGAAATTTTATATTGCTGCCCATAATTCATAGATTGTTGTGCAAGCTCATAGGCTTTCTTACTAAGAATAATCCCATGATTATAGTCTTCTTTACTAAGAAGGTAAAGTGCTTTGTAATAATATGCGTCGCATAGTTTCTCCTTATCGAGATTCTTTTCATAGAAAGAAATGGAATAATTGATCAGAGAGTCTGACGATAAGGGATGATTAGTTAGAAAACTAGTTTGGGTATAGCGCAGGTAATAATGTGCCTTGCTCTCATTATTTAGGTGATGACAATTTAATTTAGTAACATTGTGATAAGCAGAATCGTAGTTTTCCGCAGATATTAATGAGTCTATTTCCGCTAATTGTATGGAAACGGGATGATTTTCGCATCCTGTCAACAAAACGGCTACAATACAGAGCAATATGGTTTCTTTATACATATAAGGATTGAATTTTTGTGCAAAGGTACGAAGAAATATCCACAAAAAAGTGTCATTAACAGATTTTGTGATGACTAAAAGACAAAAGCAACGCTTTATAAGTATTTTGCTCTGAAAAAAGCGTTTTTTTTTCACTATTAATTATTGAAAATATTTTGTTGTTATTTGAAAATCAGACTTTTATAAATAATATTATCAAAACGGGCGTAATTGCAATTTTATATTCAATGTCGCTTTATTATGAAAAGTTTTGGGTAATTTTGCACCCAAAAAGAGTTTATATGAAAAAGTCAGTATTTATTTTGCTTGTAGGAGTAATTTTATTCACATCAAGGGGCCTTGCCAGTTCAAGGAGTTACCAGATTGTTAATACAACAAATTCAATACCGGTAATAAAGCATGGTCCTAATGGTGGTCCAATAATAGCTAAAATGCCCGTTCGCAGTCCTATTGTACTAAACATTAACGAAGATAGTGGAGAACTATATGTCATGTTTAACAGTTCTATATCTTCTACGCATATTAGTTTTTCACGAAATGGAGAAATTGTTGACGAAGATTATGTAGATGTTATAGCAGGACAAACAATAATCTATAACTTAGGTGGTTATGAGGAGGGACTATATATTTTAACAATAGAAAGTGAAGGAAATATTTTGTGCCAATATGAGATAACTATTTACGATGAATAGATGTTTAGCTAATATGATTTAAGTTCCGCTAGTTAGGAACTTTCGGAACTTAAATCATATTAGCTAAACTTTGGTAGGAGATTGTATAGGATGCAAGAAAAGGACTCCTTAATTTATATCCACCTAAAAATCATAGGTGGATATTTTTCTTTAATCACAATATTCATATTGGGAGCATTGCTTGTTATTTCTGAAACAAAGAAGTTGAACGAAACTAACAAACGTTATGCTGAGAACATAGAGAGGAGGTACCTGTCAGAACATGCCTTCCTGCAACTCTTCGACCTAACACTACTTGATGAGCAAGTGGGGGCATGGGAAGAAGAACAGATGACAGAGTATGAACGGAGGGAGGCTGTTGTGCTCTGTATGTTCGACTCGCTCCGTCAGCAAATGACCGACACAGCGCAGATACGTCGTGTGAACGAGATAAGAAGTCTTGTAGCAGAGAAGAAGGATTATTTGCTTGCCATACATACCGACCTTAAGCAACTGCGTGACGTGAACGGACTGATGAAACAGCGGATGCCAGAAATCATCAGGCAAGCCAACCGTACCAACGAGCAACTGACAGACAAAGTGAGTAAGAACCTACAGGAGAATCGCCACAAGACCGCAGGATGGCGTGGCATCTTCAAGAGCAAGAAGAAAGCCGACGAAGTGACCGATGCGGAGAACCGCCAGGCACTCGACCGCGCCAAGCACCAGACGGACGAAATTCTATCGTCGCTTGCCTCGGACATTGAGCATTCACAGGAACGAAATGCGGAACGGCTGTTCTCTCACATGGATACCCTTGTCGGTCGTAACCATCAACTGAATGAGAAAATCAGCCGTCTGGTTGCGGACTTCAACAATGAGGACTCCCAAAGGCGGAAGTTCGGATCGACCCACCTCATGCAGCACCAACAGCAGACCGTCCACATGATAATGTGGTTTGGCGTGGCGGCTTTCCTGCTGGCTGTATTTTTCTTCTGGCTGCTGCATCGTGACATAAAACTGCGTCAAAAGAGCAAACAGAAACTTGAAGAAAGCAACCAACACAACAGGGAACTGCTCACGCTGCGCCATAACATGATGCTGACAGTGAGCCACGACCTCCGTTCTCCGCTTACTGCCATCATGGGCTATGCCGACTTGCTGAAAGAGACAACCAAGGATGAGAAGTGCAAACAGTACGAAGAGGCTATCAATCAATCGTCAGACAGGATGCTGACACTCTTGAATACGCTGTTGAGTTACTATCGCCTTGACACAGGCAAGGAAGAGGTAGAGATGATGCCGTTCAGGGTGAAGAATATAATAAGTTCCCTTCTGGTGGAATACGAGCCGATTGCAGAGATGAAGAATGTAGTGATAGAAAGCATGTTCACTGGCGATGACACTGTAGTCATGGGTGACCGCAAGCGTATCCTACAGATTGGGAGCAACCTCTTGTCGAATGCCATCAAGTTCACGAAGAAAGGCACTGTCAAGGTTGGTGTCACCTATGAGACCAATACCATAACCATGCAGATTCACGATACTGGTACGGGCATGAGCGAAGAGCAGATAAAACGCATCTTCGCCCCGTTCAGCCGACTTGATAATGCAGATACCCAGGAGGGATTCGGTCTCGGACTGAGTATTGCCAAGGCACTCGTGGAGCTGTTAGGTGGCCGGATAGATGTGGAGAGTCACATCGGTTTCGGGAGTAAGTTTACCGTTACCATTCCCGTTGTGGAGAGTGACGAGGAAATCCTGCAACTGTCAGACAAGAATACAGCGATACTTCCAGAGGGCTTGCGGATAGCCGTAGTTGATGATGATGTGACCGTTCTGAGAATGACCGTTGAAATGCTCACCAAGAAGAATGTGCAGGCAGTCGGCTGTCCTACGGCGGATGACCTGTTTGACAGGATGCGCAAGAGCGACTATGACCTTATCATCACAGACATCAAACTGGGCGGTATGAGTGGTTTCGATCTGTTGGAACTCCTACGCGATGCCAATATCGGCAACTCCAAGTCCGTTCCGATACTTGCCATGACAGGCAGGACAGAACGCAAAGCGGAGGACTTTATCGATGCAGGTTTCAGTGGTTGTCTGCTGAAACCATTCTCCTACGCGGAACTGACACAGGCCATAGCCAATAGCGTGAAGGAAGATACTACATTCAAGATTCCGAAAGCCGATTTCACCACACTGCTCCAAGGGGAGGAAGATGTGAAAGGCATGTTTACCCTTCTCATAGAACAGACAGAGGCAGAGGTTAAAGAGATAAAGTCTGCATTGGAAACAGGAGACACACAAACCATCGCGTTTCTACAGCACAAGTTGGAGTCGCGTTGGGAACTTCTGGGTATCGTAAAGCCCATGCTGAAACTCCGTGATGCGCTGAGAGGAAAATGTGATCTGGCAGATGCTGTTGAGAAAGTGGTTATGACTGCAGAACAGCTTGTCTGCCAAGCCAAGGAGAAGATGGAAGGAGGTGAGGCATGAACAGATATAGGGTCTTGATAGTAGAGGACGATGATGTCATGCTGCGACTTGCCAGGAACTGGATGCACGATGCGAAGATGAAGACCGACAGTGCCCAGAAAGTCAGCGAAGCCTTGAAGATGATAGCTGCAAACGACTATGATGCCATCGTCTGTGACCTGTTGCTCCCAGACGGACATGGCACCAAGATACTTGAAAAGCTGAAAGAGAATAGGGTTACGACTCCTTTTGTGATGATGACCAAGGTGACTGATGCGCCATTGGCGGTGAATGCCATGAAGATGGGTGCTGCCGACTATCTTATCAAGCCAGTCCACGACATCCAACTGGTAGATGCTGTGATGAAGGCTATCCGAAACTCACCTCCAAGGCAGAAAGGACATACCATCTATGAACGGCAAAGTCCGGCATATCAGAAAATGATGCGACGTGTCCAGCTTTTCGCTACAACAGATTCGACGGTGCTGATATACGGTGAGAGCGGGGCGGGAAAAGAGCATATCGCAAGAGAGATACACTATCAAAGCCATCGTAAGGATAAGCCATACATCACCAAGGACTGTGCTGCGATACATACAGAGACAGCCATGTCGGTCTTGTTCGGTCATGTAAAGGGTGCCTACACAGGGGCAACGGAAGAAACAACAGGTCTCATTCAGACTGCCGAGGGCGGAACGCTGTTCCTTGATGAATTCGAGAATCTGCCTATGGCAGTCCAGAAGATGCTGCTTAGGGTGCTGGAGGAAAGAGTGTACCAAAAAATGGGCAGCAACAAGGACATACGCTGCAATATCCGTTTGGTCGTTGCCTCGAATGAGAATCTTCGTGAAAAAGTCAATAAGGGCGAGTTCCGCAAAGACTTACTGGCCCGCATCAATGAGTTCCCTATTGAAGTGCCTTCACTGAGATTCTGCCGTGAG
Source organism: Bacteroidaceae bacterium (assembly GCA_045117095.1). Classification (GTDB taxonomy): domain Bacteria; phylum Bacteroidota; class Bacteroidia; order Bacteroidales; family Bacteroidaceae; genus Minthosoma. The sequence continues at coordinate 24,037 of JBGUMY010000056.1, forward strand.
GATATTCTGCCGTTGGCTGAAGAGTTTATGAAGGAATCCAACGAGACCAACCATCTTGATGTCACAGGCTTTTCCGATGAAGCCATCAAGAAGATAAAGGGCTATGACTGGCCAGAGAACGTTCGCCAGTTGAAGCATACGATTGACAGAGCCGTCGTACTGACACGATCCGGACAGATACAGGCAGACGAAATAGAAATAGAGGATATTGTCAACACCAAGAATCCTTTGTCGCTGAAGAACGAAGAACAGGAAAAGGAGAAGATTATCAGGGCCATTGCCGTGACATCATCATTCGATGAAGCTGCAGAACTGTTAGGAATTAGCCGTGAGACACTTTTCCAGAAGCGCAAAAAGTATGGGTTAACCAAACGGTGATGATTGCCTGAAACGTCTGATTTCATATGTAAATGATGTAAGATTACCTTACACGATGTAAGATAATCTTACATCATTTTTTGTGCTTTTCAAAGAACCGAAAAATTTCCAAAATTTTATTTCACTGTTACAGAGTAGGTTAGACTTTCCTGCTACAGAATTGTAGTCCTAATGGTATTTGCTTTGCACCTATAGTGATGTGTACACAACAAAACATCATTATCAATCAAGCAAAAGAGAATAGCAATGGACTACTTCATATTGACAGATAACAGTTTTTTCAGACTGATAAGAGGCGAGGCAGGAATAGAACTGCAATCTGCCTATCAGGACTTTGTTGTGCAAGTCATCAACCTGTGCAGGCAGGCTGATGACGGATATAAAGCGGTTGCTCTGACATACGCAGAAACAGAACTCCTATTCGTCAGTGGTGTTACAGAGGATATAGACCTCTGTGCAAAGAAGGCTTTAGCCTTTGTGCAGAAGATGCTCAAACTCATTACGGAAGGTAAGGTTATCACCTTCACGCATGAAGAGAAAAGACAATCATCCGGGCTTCGATGGACGGGGCAGAATACGGATTTCATTGAATTGATCTATGGACTCCATACCAAGAAGTGCATCAATGACGGTGAGGTTTCACTGAAGGACATGCTCACGACCTTCATGCAGTTCCTGGACTTTGAGAAGCCTTTGGCAAACTGCTATATCACCTATCGGGACGTTAAGATGCGCAAACTCGACAACCGTGCCACTTTCCTACAGGAAATGACCAATGAATTAAACTGGCGGATGAAAGAGGACGACCGCAAACAGGCGGCAAGGCGATAGTGTCTATCTTGCCAGTAACTGGCTGGTCTTTACCCAATAAAAGTAGGCTTCGGGCAGTCCTATACGCAGTTTGTTCAGTTTGTTAGTCAGTACTGGCTCAATCTGCAAATCTTCCGTAAATGGAGTGGCAGGGAATCGTTCAACGGTTTCCTGCCCTTTTTCTATCAGGGTAGCCAGATAGGCTGCTTTTGATGCGTCAATGATGGCTTCCTCGATGCGATAAGCACCCATATACATGAAAGGTTTGATGTTGACGATTCCTTTTTGCAGAAGGGCAAATTTTTCCTTATCCACAAATCCCCTTGTACTGATATTGAGTGCTGTCTGGCGTATGTCTTGATAAATCTGAGAAAGTCCGTGCCCCAAGTTGCGGTAGCCAAGTTCCACATCGGCAATCGCCTTGAAAGAACGTGAAGTAATATCTAAGTCCTGCATCCTGTCGAACAGACGGCCAACGTCATAGAGTTGTTTGATGACCTCCAGTGTGGAAAGTCTGTCCTTCTTATAGTAAGGAATGCCCGTCGTATCGGGAGCGAAGGCTGTTAGTTTGTCGCCCAGAATGTCCTCAACAGACGGAACAGTGACCTTCTGAGGCTCACCGTCCACCTTGATGAACGGGCTTACAATATCAAATATGTTGGTCTTATGATAGCGGCAATCCTCGTAGAGAACATCCAGCAAGATGAATGATGTCGCATCGGACTGACCCTTGAAAGCCACTTGATAGAAAAACTTTGAATGGCTCTTCGGCACGTCCTTACCAGCCTGTCGGCGTTCCACAAGCTGGTACTCCAGAAAGCCGCTTTGAGCATAGTCCTTCAGGTAGTCCTCAATGTTTGTTCCAGAAGGACACATGATGTCAATATCTATGGAAAGTCGGTGGAAGCCGTCACCAAGTATCAGCATCAGACTGGTGCCGCCTTTGAAGTAAAAGGGACAGCCGGAAGCGGCAAGCATTTCCAATAGGGAGAAAGCGCGTATCACCTTCTCGATGAGGTTTCTGTCATTGTATTTCAGTTCGATGGATTTCTGGGCAATCCATTCGGTTGTAAAACATTCCTTGTTAATCATTTGAATTGATAGATTGGATAATGGTTTCTATTTCTTTTCTGATACCCCGACGGCTGGCATAGCGCAACAGTCGACTTTCATTGATGGTATATAGTGATAAGGCATTGGAGAAGATATTTAATCCCTCTGCCTCCTGCAGATAGAAGAAATCTTGATCCTTCTGCAAGTCCACCAACAGCTTTTCCAGCGTAGGCACCATCACTCCCTCATTCAGCAGCGTGGGCGACTCTGTAATAAGCGGCTTTACGAAGATAGCAGGTTGCGACAAATCAATATAATTATAAATAAAATCGCGCGTAGGACGTAGATATGCCGTCCGTCCATCATCCCGTAGATGGTTGAAGACTGCGGATGTGGCTTCCCGCTCTGTTTCAATATAGGTTATATTGTTTGCTGCAAGATGGTGCTGCAGGGGACTGATGACACTGCCATTGTATATGCAGAAGTGGGCAAACGGCCAGATACGTTTCAGTTCATCATGAAGGGTACGATCTTCATCTGTAGGGATAATTACAAATTCCTGCTTAGTCGGCTTGGCATATAGACCATGACCGATGCGGCGTAACTGCCTTGATTCTGTCAGTTTTGTCAGATACCATGAAATAGTCTGACGGGAAATGTTTGCTTCCCCGTCAAGATATGCATATAGGTCTTGCAATCCAAAATTTGGATGCAAGGCAGCATAATCCATGATACTCTGGCTATAATTCTTCATATCATCAACTGTTCTTTCGGGTGCAAAGGTACACAAAATTTCGGCAATAAACGAAAATATTGCCGAAATTTTGCATTTTTGAGGTGTATTTGATGTGATGATTATACAAAACACATAATTCCTCTACCCTTTCTGCTGCAACAGGTGTTGCAGTGTCGGGTCGTTCTTGATACGCTCCAGTTCATCACGTACAATCTGCTTGACCTCATTCTTGATGCGGTTATAGTTGTCCTTGATAGTCTGCTCCATGATGTCATTGCCGTCGGCATCGGTGAAGTCTGCGATGATGGGTATAGGCTCATAATGTTTCATCTCGGCATCCACCTTTGCAGAATCTACCACAATCTCAGCATGGAAAATCTTCTGCTCAATACGCTCGTTGAAGTTGTCGGACACTGAGCCGACAAACATGCCCTGCGTAAGTCCCGAAATCTTGCTGGGCGGAATGAGGCTATCCATCTGCGTGTTGATGGAGGTGGAAACATCCTGTCTGTTAATGGAAATCGACTGGCGTTTCTGGAGCACCTTGCCGAAACGCTCACTGAGTTGCTTGGCGGTCTCACCAACGACCTGCCCACTGAAGATGTTGCCGACGGTATTCATCACTACCTTTGCCTCCTTGTCGCCATAGTCGCGGACAAGTTGGGAAAAGTCCTGAAAGCCGAGACATACCGCAACCTTGTTGCTTCGGGCGGTTGCAATGAGGTTATCCAGTCCCTTG
>JBGUMY010000057.1:0-1467 GCA_045117095.1 Bacteroidaceae bacterium
TCATCATCATGATGTCCATCGGACAAGGTTCCAAAGAGAGTATCCGCAAGGAACTCTCCACCATGGGCACCAATCTGCTCACCATCCGACCAGGAGCCGATATGCGTGGAGGTGTGCGCCAAGACCCCTCGGCCATGCAGACCCTCAAAATGGCTGACTACCAGCGTATCCTCGACGAGAAAAAATTCGTCAGTTATGTCTCGCCTGAAGTGACGTCAGCAGGACAGGTCATCTATGGCAACAACAATACAAACAGCACCATTTATGGTGAATCGACCGAATACCTTGACATCAAGCAGTGGGATTTGGAAGAAGGCGTCAACTTCAATGAAGAAGACGTCCGCAAAGCTGCCAAAGTATGTATAGTGGGTACGACCATTGTCAAGGAACTTTTTGGCGAAGGCAAGGAAAATGAAGCCATCGGCAAGAACATCCGTTTCAAATCCATTCCGTTGCGCATTGTGGGCGTGCTGAAAAGTAAGGGTTACAACTCGTGGGGAATGGATCAGGATAACGTGATTATCGCTCCCTATACCTGTGTGATGAAGCGTATTGCCGCACAGACCTACTTCTCCTCCATCGTCTGCTCAGCACTCACAGAAGAACTTTCTGATGCAGCCATCGAAGAACTCACCCAAATACTCCGCAGCAACCACAAACTGAAAGCTGAGGCAGTAGATGACTTCACCATCCGTTCGCAAGCAGAAATGATGGAAACAATGTCCTCCACCATGGATACCGTCACCATCATTCTTGTGGTGGCAGCCGCTTTCTCCCTGCTGGTGGCAGGTATCGGCATCATGAACATCATGCTGGTGTCTGTGACTGAACGCACCAAAGAAATTGGTTTGCGTATGGCAGTAGGTGCAACAGGAATGGTCATTTCACTTCAATTCTTGATTGAGTCTGTACTCATCTCCCTCACAGGTGGACTCTTGGGTGTCATTTTAGGATGCCTTGTCGGGCAATTTGTCATTCCGCTCATGGGTATGCCTTCCAGCATCCCTGCATGGTCTATCTACGTGTCCTTCGCCGTCTGCACCTTCATCGGTATCATTTTCGGTTACATTCCAGCACGTAAGGCTGCTAATATGGATCCAATCGAAGCCATCAGACATGAGTGATCATGTGTAAAGTTTAGAGATTAGAGATAAAAGTTTCGTCAAATGAACAAAATAAGAATATTATTCTTTCTATATTTTCTGTGCTTTCTGTGTGAAACAACCCATGCACAGTCACTCAAAGACCTCTTTCTCAAGATGCCACAAGAGTTGTGCCCCTCATTTTCTGAATACAATCATTTGGAGATTGTGGATAATCAGAAGAATGGGAAACCCATGCAGACGCGAAATCAGTTCCGCACCGTCTCTACGATGAAGGAACTGACCGACGATTATGCCTTTCTGGTGCTCAGCAAAAATTCCGAGAAGGAGATGAAGCTGCTGACCAAGAATGACGGCACTCCCA
>JBGUMY010000058.1:0-3174 GCA_045117095.1 Bacteroidaceae bacterium
CGAGGTGGAGGTGACGCTCAACGAGGGTCAGAACGTCATCATGCTCAATGCATCGACAGGCAAGAACATCTTCATCGATTGCATGAAAGTCTATGACTATCAATTGGCAGACGGCATTGAGGCTGTCCATGCACCATTCTCATCTCTTTCGGAGGGAGCAGGAGAGGTTTCTCACTATTACACCCTTCAGGGTCAGCAGGTCGCTCATCCCACTCATGGCATCTATATTCATAACGGCAAAAAGGTATATATCAAATAATATGAAACAAATCTTTTCCTATCTGATTGTAGCTCTGCTGACGATGATGGCAGTGCAACGAGTGGAAGCACAACGCATCACCCTGAAGGTGAATGGCACCAACCGCACACACATCGAGTATGTGCCCAAGAATTTGGGCAAGAAGCGTCCGTTGCTGATTTCCTGTCATGGAGCCAGCCAAGATGCCATCTACATGCGCGACACCCAAATGAAGATGGGTGCTGTGGCAGACACGGCCAAGTTCCTTATCGTCTTCCCTGATGGCATCAACAATCAATGGGACATCTCTGGCGACCGTGACATCAACTATATCCTTGCCCTCATCGACGAGATGGCGCGCAAGTACGACATCGACCGCAATCGTGTCTATCTTTCCGGCTTCTCGATGGGTGGTATGCTCACCTATCATGCCATGAACAAGATTGCCGACAAGATTGCCGCCTTTGCACCCATCAGCGGTTATCCTCTTTGGGGAAGTGAGGCCAAGAGTTCTCGCCCTATTCCCATTCTGCACACGCAGGGAACAGGCGATGATGTGGTCAGCGCTGACGGCATCCGTGGGGTGCTCGACAAGTGGGTGAAGCGCAACAAGTGCAACACGACACCCAAGGAAATCAAGAAGTACAAAGGCTATAACCACGCCAACCTCTACATTTGGGGAGGAGGTGATGAAGGAGTGGAAGTGCGTCTGCTCGAACTCATTGGCAAGGGGCACTGGGTGTCGAACGATGGTCTGATTACGGGCGAGGAGATTTGGCTTTTCTGCAAGAACTATTCGCTCAACAAGACCAACCCCAACGTGTCCATCACCTCGCCTAAGACACCACTCACCTACACTTGTTTTGCTCCTATGGGGCAGGCCACCTTTCCCGCCGTTGACATTACAGCTGATGCCTCCGACCCCAACGGAACCATTGCCAAGGTGGAGTTCTACGATGGCAACACGCTCATTGCCACTTGTGAGAAGAAGCCCTACAAGGCCACGTTCGAGAACAAGAAGTCGGGCACACACACCATCAAAGTGGTGGCCATAGACAACGATGGCGAGAAGGGGTCTGCCACCATCGATTTGACCTATAACTCCCCTATGGTGCAATACTCCCTCTCGCAGTTCTTCACAGAGGCGGGGAGCCTGCCGGCTGGATGGACTACTGATGACGGAAAGGAACAACGTACAGGCCCCAGCAACGGCTACACGCTGGGCTGTCGTGTGTTTCAGTTCACAGCCAACCGTCGTGGTTTCAACTATGGTCTCTACTTCCGCAATGTGGAAGGCAAACCCAAGGCAGGCACAGCCAAATACGGACTTGCCTCGACCAACACCACGCTCACGCTCCAGCCTGGCAAGTATGCCCTGAAACACAGAATCTGCAACTGGAACAAACCTGAGTTCTCGCCTGTTGACATCAGCATCGAGAAGCGTTCAAATGGACAGGTCATCGCCTCTCAGACCTACACTCCCACCGTCAACATCGGCAACGACCCCTCCAACAGTTTCGGCATGGTTCCTCAACAGGTCTTAGAGTTTGAGGTGACAGACACAGATGACTATGTACTTGTGTTTCATACAGCCGAAGTGGAGTATGGCGATGGTGTGATTGGTCAACTCCTCCTCACCGTCAGCGAGTTTACATCTACAGGCATCGAGGCTGTCCATGCACCTTTCTATCCTCTTTCGGAGGGGACGGGAGAGGCGTCTCACTATCACAACTTGCAAGGTCAGCAGGTTTCGAATCTCACTCGTGGCATTTATATTCATAAAGGTAAGAAAGTATATGTGAAATGAAAAAGAACTATAAGATGAACCGAAATTTGTTGATTCTAATAACTGTTATAGCAGGTTGGCTATTGACCTCACCTGCATCTGCCAAAGTCCCCAAAGAGAAAAAAATGTCGGCCTATCTGATGGTCTATTTCAAAGAACATGGTCACAACGTCTATTTCGCCGTGAGCCGCGACGGACGGACGTTTACCGACGTGAACAATGGCGAGCCAGTGATGAAGGGCGATACGCTGGCACTTCAGAAGGGCATCCGCGACCCACACATCTACCGCGGTCCCGACGGAGCTTTCTATCTCTGCATGACCGATCTCCATATCTATGCCAAGCAGGAAGGTCTGCGCGACACTGAGTGGGAACGTGAAGGCTGGGGATGGGGCAACAACCGTGCGTTGGTACTGATGAAATCCAAAGACCTCGTCAAGTGGAGCAAGACCAATCTGCGTGTTGACCTTGCCTTCCCCGAACTGGCCGACATCGGTTGCGCCTGGGCGCCTGCCACCGTCTATGATGAGGAGGCTGGTAAGCTGATGATGACGTTCACCCTGCGCTTCGGTCCAAAGGGAGCACCAGGGTTGTATTACTCCTATGTGAACGATGACTTCAACAAGTTGCTCACAGTGCCCCAGAAGCTCTTCGACCGCTCAGGCATTGACAGCGACATCTCGCGTGTGAATGGCAAATACCACCTCTACTATGTATCGCACGAAGGCACACCTGGCGTAAAGCATGCCGTATCAGACCGTGCCAATGGTGGCTATGTCTATGAGCCTGAGTGGTGTGACCCAGAGGAGGGTGCCTGCGAGGCTCCCACGCTGTGGAAGATGATCGGCAAGAACGAGTGGATACTCATGTACGACGTCTATTCAGCCCGCCCCAACAACATGGGCTTCAGTTCCACTACCGACTTCAAGCACTACACCGACCTCGGTCTCTTTAACAAGGACCAGATGCACACGACGAACTTCCAGTCGCCCAAACATGGTGCGGTGGTGCAGATTACCGAGAAGGAACTCCGCAACCTTCAGAAAAAATGGAAATTCAAACTCTAAATGAATATGAAACGGTTATTTCTTTTCTTTTCACTCTATGTGCTCACGCTGTTAAGTGTGGCTCAGACTTTGGGTAAGCGAGA
>JBGUMY010000059.1:0-4810 GCA_045117095.1 Bacteroidaceae bacterium
TCATCGGCCTGCACGTTGAGCGAGATCCAGTTCCAGCCTGCCTTCAGGTCGATGGACTGCTCTATCTTGTCGAGCACTTCGAACACGATAGGTGCATCATACTTACCAATCAGCGCGAGTGGCTCGAACTTGATGGTTCGGTCTGGTTTCACCGCTGGATAGGTCGTGCCAGTCGATGCGTCATAGACACGGAAGGTCACGGCCTTGTTCTCATCCTCCTTGTTTCCGTAGATGTCCATCGTCACGTAGTAGCCGTCGTAGCGCTCCTTGTAGCCCAAGTGTGCCACACCACGGCAATCATCACCGATGAAAGCACCCACGAGGTCCTCCTCGTCGTTCATAGGTGCGCCATCCAGTTCGATACGTCCAATGATGTTCATTGAGTTCTCGAAGTCACGTGGGTTCACGCTCCAATCAGGCACTTTACCCTTGCTGCTCACCGTCACGTTGAGTGGAGCTGCGATGTTCTTTGAGCCTGTCAGATAGACCGTCGTCTCGTAGGTGCCAATTGGAAGACTCTCTGCCACCGTAAAGGTCAGTGTTCCTGTCGTCAATGGCATCAATGAACCGTTCTCCACATTAGCGCTCAACCATGAAGGCATACCGCTCAATCCCCAAGCCTCATTCTCAGAACCGACATTCTCGAAGGTAGCAGTGAAGGTGGCGGGTTCAACTCCCGACTTGGTCACAGCAATATCTTTCTCTTGCCAACGCAGGTTGTTCTGCTGCACATACACTGTCCAAGTGATGGGGAGTGCGACATTGCCATTGATGTCCTTCACGTTCTTGGCAGTGATGTAGATGTGGCAACCCTCCATTCTGGCAGGTTGTTCATCCAGATTCACCTTAATCTGACGCTCGCTGGCTACGAAACTGAATTGTACGTTCTCCAAACGGGGAGCCTGTTTCAAAGCAGCGGTATTCTGGGCTGAGAGCTCAGATGATTTCGGTGAGACTGCAGCGGCATTGGCATCGAAGAACATCACATCCTCGGCGACAGCACCGTCCACGCTATTAGCAAACGTGCTGGTAGCTACAATCTGGTTGTATTCATCGAGCGTGTTCTTCTCCAATGGATAGTAAGCCATCAGTCCTGCTTCATCGGCCTGGACACGTGTGTACATATAATTCTTAATGACATCAGCCGTGCGGCGACCCTTCCAGATGCGCACCTCGTCGATGGCACCCTTCAGCATCTGCGTGAATTGATAGTCTGTTCCGACCGTCTCCACGCGGCGTCCGCCCAACATCAGTTTGTCACCATAGAGCACAGGCATCGCGGAGGCTGCAATCAGCTTGCTCTGCTGGCCATCAAGATAGACAATGCCATTGCCATTCGCACTCTTCAGTACGCTGATAGCAAGGTGATGCCACTGTCCGTCACGCAGATCCTTGTTGTTGACAGGGATGATGTTGTTGGCATTCACATCGGCTGTCGAACCCAACAGCATTTCCATCTGGCCTTGTGCGTTCAAGCGCAGATCCATCTTCTGTGTGCCTAACACAGAGGCCACACCGTTCTGCTTTTCATCAGCCTTGAACCATGTCTCAATCAGATAATCTTCCGCATTCGTGGTGTTGATGGCACCGATGTTGACAGCGGCTGTCTTTGTGCCGTTGAGCACGAGTGCGTAGTTGGCACCATCAATCCACCAAGCATTCTTAGATGGCAATACCATGTGACGTGAGCGAGCCTTATCAGTGGCCACCTCGCCACGACCCTCGTTCAGCTGCCAGTAGCCGATAAGACCATCTGTGTAAGGATTCTTGGTAGTATACATGCTGGCTTGTGCCTCAGACATTGAACGGTTTTGGTTCCAGAAGGCCAGTTCCTGCACCTTCGCTGTCAGGCCATTGCCACCCACGCTGACCGGACCATTGCCTTCGTAAGCCTTGGTGGCCACGTTGTTGATGAGCGTCACGGTCTCAGCATCTTTCGCATAAGCAGCATTCAGGGTGGCAGTGGTTGAGCCATCAGCCGCAGGAGCTTCGTAAGCCACGTTCAAGTAGAGCCACTTGCTCTTTGGTAATGCCACTGTTGAGGTTGTCTTCTGTCCAGCCACACTGACGGAGAGTTTGCCGTTCTCGATGGCGATGTTGAAGTTGCAGTCAGCAGAGCCGTGTGTCAGTAGCGTACCGTCTGTGCTGTAATTTACCCACATATTAGTGGAGAATGACTTGCCACTGAGGTTCATGGTAGCCTCCGTCTTGGCGGGATTCTCACCTGTCAGGCTCAGCGCCACATCATGAGCTACTTCGCTCTCGTTCAGTATGCCCACCACGTCGAAGTTGTTAGGCTTTGTCAGTACGGATCCTTGAACATCTTCGTTGAAGGTGATGAGCAGGTCATCGCTACTGCTCAAAATGCCGTTGGCAGGACTTGGTGATGCGATGAGCATTGGGCGCGTCATATCGCGAACAATCTCAATCTCCATGCTCTCGTTGTTCACTTCGACACCACCCTGGTCACATACGGTCACCGCACGGAACACGTAGGTCTTGTCAGCGAAATCATCCTTACGCAGGTCGATAAGGTATGTCAGCTTGTTCGTACCCTCCAGAGGAATCAATTCTTTCAGGTTCGGATCGCTCTGCAGACGGTTCTTGTCCTTCGTGTACTCCTGCAAAGTGCGGAAGTCAGCGTCGTTCACAGCCTTGTACTCCAGTCTCACACCCTTCAGCGAAGCCATCGAGTAGTTGTAGTCGCTGATGGACAGCGTAACAGGAGTCTCTGTGTCGCTGTTGACAAGTGTATGGGTCGATGCCAGATTGATGTCAGAGCAAGCAGGCTGGAAGTACACAGAGAATTCCGTTGTGTCGGCAATCTCGTGATACGTGCTCGTATTGTCCTTCTGAGTCTGCGACGCGATACGCAGTTTCACATTCTCATACTTCAGCACATCGGGATTGGTCTGGCTGACGCTAATGGTTTTAACCATCGTTTGGCCAGCCTTCACAAGTACGGTAGTGCCATAGTTCAGGCTCGTGTCATCCATCGAGACAGACAAGCCATCAGGGTTAGAGTCTGGTGTCACCAAAAGGTCAAACCAGAGATCTTCACCCGTGTCGCTATTGTTGCGGATGTTCACCTTGAATGTTCCTGTGCCACCAGCTGGAATGCCCGTGATAAGCTGTGTCTGTGCCTCAATCTCAGGCTTCTCAATCTGCACAGTCTTGTGCATGATGACCGTGCCGGGCTGGTAGTACTCCGTCACCACCTCGTCCTCATACGGGCCACTCGTCGCACCGCCACGCGTCACGAAGATGGGAGCGAAGCCGTCGGGAGCGTTGAAGACATCCACCGACAGATAGTCGTCGTCGCCATCCTCTTGCAGGGTGTACGATGTCGTCTCGGTCTCTGTAGTCTCATCACCCCACTCGTCGGTAAAGGTGTGGCCGATGGTCTCCTCAAGCTTAAGTCCAACTCCCAAACCTGAGAAACGATAGCCAGCCTCGATACCGAGCACCGCATTGATTTCATCCACATGGGTCGTCGTGTAGGTGTCGGTCGTATCTTTTGTACAAGTCACCGTGATGGTGGAACCTGCATCCAGAGAGTGGTTCTCTCTCAACCACGTCTCTCGGTTCTGGATAGCCGTCACCTTCGCCTTCTCATTATTATATAGTTCGCGTTCCCAACGTTTGATCTGCGTGTTGTAGAACTGCACCATATCCTGCACGCCATCCCTGTCTTTCTCGTAGTCGATGGGCATGAGCATAGTGTAGGACGGGCCTTTGTAGATACCATCTTTCAGTTTGCTGAATGGAACGGCCTTCTTTTTCCACACGTCCTCGTCGCTGTTGCTCGAGCCGTATTTCGGGTCATCCTCATCCAGTGTGGTCACGTAGATGGGGTCTTCACCCTTGGCAGGACGCTTCACTTTGCTCACGTTGGCCACTTTGGTCAACAGACCGTTGCGCAGCGTCTCGAAGTTCGGAATCAGCACGCCCTTAATGTAGTTCTGCGTATAGGCAAAGCCTGTGGTGAACTCCTCGCCCGTTGCCATAGCATCTTCCTGCCGCAGTTCGGGCTGATTGGTCTCATCGTTCCAATAGACATCCACCGCACGGCAGGCACCGAAGATAATGTTCTTGGCCGAACCGATGAACACGTCGCCGCAGGGGCCTACGAAGTCCATGGCATCGCTGGTCGAGATGTCGCGTGTCGTTGTCAGCACACCCTCGTGGCTATCAGCACTGGTACGCTGGTCGGCATACTGGGCACCAATGTCTAAGTTCGCTACGCTCTGCTCATCCATAATGACCATGAAGCCTGTTCCCGTTCCTGTCTTGCTCTCTACGCCTGCATAGATGGTACCCGTAATGGAGAAGTCGGAATGGAACTCGTTCGTGTAGCTGCCGAAGCTCTTGACGGACTTGCCTTTGCTCCATGTGGCGTTGGAGTTGGTGCCTGGAGGGTCACGCAACACCATCAGCACCTCGTCAGGACCTTGTGTCACGAAGTTGTTGCCCGTAGGCAGACCGCCCAAGACGATAACCTGGAATGTACCGTTGCCACTCCAGGACATCTCAGTGCCGTTGTTGTCGTAGCTGATGGACAGGCCGCGTGTATAAGGATCCTGAATATTCGGGAAACCTACACGGAACACATAGTCGGCCTGGCCATTGTCGTTCAGTTCCAGCTTGTCATCCACGATGTCACCCAACGAACCGTCCTCCTTGGCCACGGCTGTAGTGGCTGCAAATTGGTTCTTGATGGTTACCTCCTTACCTGCCAATGGCACCTCATCCACCACAGGCTGTGTGCCGTCGTAGTTGGTGTAGCGTTCGTAGGCATAGATATGATAAG
>JBGUMY010000060.1:0-3918 GCA_045117095.1 Bacteroidaceae bacterium
GTCATCCTACAACCGCATCAATGGCCCCTTCACACAGGAGAATGGTGAATTGCTCACCACCATCCTAAGAGATGAATGGGGATTTGATGGCATCGTCATGACCGACTGGACAGGCTTGCGCAATACGGCCGCCCAAATCAAGGCTGGCAATGACCTGATGGAGCCAGGTGCTGAGTCGCAAATTAAAGACATTGTGGAAAAAGTGAAGAGTGGAGCTTTGGCTGAAGCCGACCTCGACATCTGCGTGAAGCGAATCCTCCAATACCTCGTCAAGACGCCCAGCTACAGAGGATACAAATTCTCCAACAAGCCCGACCTCAAGGCTCATGCTGCTGTGACGCGCAACAGTGCCACAGAAGGAATGGTGTTGCTGAAAAACGAAGGCAATGCACTACCCATGAAGGACGTGAAGCGAGTGGCTGTGTTTGGAACGACTTCCTACGATTTCATTGCTGGCGGCACAGGTTCTGGCGATGTGAACAAGGCCTATACCATCGACCTCATGCAGGGACTCAACGAAGCAGGTCTGGAAGTGAATCAGAAATTGGCCAACCTCTACAAAAGCTATCAGAACTACCAGAACAGCATCACAGCTGCCTCACCAGCCCGTGGAGGATGGTTTTGGGGTAAAGCTGTGCTGCCTGAGATGCCTGTGACCCGTCCAGTCATCGATGTACAAGCACAGGAGTCCGATATGGCCATCATCACCCTCGGCAGACAGGCAGGTGAAGGTTCTGACCGTACGGAGAATGGGGATTTCACACTCTCCGACACAGAACGACAACTCATCACCGATGTGTGCAATGCGTTCCATCTGGCCCAAAAGAAGGTCGTAGTGGTGCTCAATATGGGTAATGTGCTCGAGACGGCCTCGTGGAAGGGGATGCCCGATGCCATTCTGTTGGCTTGGCAACCTGGTCAGGAAGGTGGTTACTCGGTAGCGGACGTGCTGACCGGCAAAGCCAATCCCTCTGGCAAATTGACGATGACGTGGCCCATCAACCTCATCGATGTGCCCTCCAGTGCCAACTTCCCCAACGTACGACAGGTTAATCGTCCCCGAGGCGGCAATGGCAAGGTCGAACTTCAAGACTACACCAAGCATGCCGAAGGGCTCAATGTGGGTTATCGCTACTTCAACACTGCCCAAAAGGAGGTCTCATACCCCTTCGGATTTGGTCTGAGTTACACAAGTTTCTCTTACAGCAAACCCGCTGTCAAAGCCACCAAAGATGGATTCACCGCCTCTGTGACCGTCACCAACACTGGTTCTGTTTCAGGTAAAGAAGTGGTGCAACTTTATGTATCTGCTCCTGCTGGAGGTTTGGAAAAGCCAGCCCGCGAACTGAAGTCCTTCGCCAAGACCCGTGAACTGAAACCTGGACAGAGTGAAACGCTGATAATGACTGTGACCAACTACGACTTGGCCTCCTACAACGAAGCCACTCAAAGCTGGGAAGCCCCCGCTGGCAATTACACCCTCGGCTTTGCAGCCAATGTTGAAGACGTTCGTGCCACAGCCATCTATACCCTCTCCAAGTCACAAGTCACAAAATGTCATGATGTGATGAAGCCTAATATGGAGTTGTAATCTTGTCAATACGGAACCTCTGAATGCCTGCAGGAACATGAGCCTCTACAATATCGCCGACCTTCTTGCCCAAAAGAGCTTGAGCAATAGGTGATTTGATGGAAATCTTCATTTCCTGCAGGTTCGACTCATGAGGGCTGACAATCGTATAAGTCATCTGGCAGTTATTCCCCAAGTTGGTCAAATCAACTTGGGTGAGCAACCCCACAGCGCCAGAGACGAGCCTGTTGGTGTCTATGACCCTCGCAAACTCCAGAACTCTCTGCTTGAAACGTATTCGTCCCAACAGGCGAGACTGTTCACGTCTGGCAGCATGATATTCGAAATTCTCACTGAGGTCTCCTTTTTCACGAGCCTCAATGAGCGCTTCTTTAACTTTGGGGTATTCTACATTCTCCAACTGATAGAGTTCGGCTACCAATTTGTCGTAGCCTTCTTGAGACATATATTCCATTATTCACCAATGGTGATGATGTACTGACCCACGAACGAAGCCCCTGGCAGCAAGTGATTGATCACAGGTTTATCCTTAAACTCGCCCTTGTAGCCACGAGGGTCACCTACGCCATACCAAGGTTCGAGGCACACGAAGGGAGCGTTCTTCTGATAAGGACTCCAGAAGGCAATAATAGGACAACTATAATCGAGCCTCACAGCCACACTGCCATCAGGATTAAGCAGTTCCACGCAACTCGTCTGGCTCTTGTGCAGTTTCACAGAGTCATGGGCAAAGAACTCATCATCGAAGTGGATAAGCCCATCCTGTGAGGCAACCTCGACCTCCTCCATCTCCACGGAACCATCGATATGGCTCTTCAGTCCCAGCAATTGTCCCTTGTTGTCAACACGCAGCACACCCTTTAACGGCTGACCCGCCTCACAGCCAGGAGCATAGAATGCTGGGTGACCGCCAATCTGGAAATGCATCTCGCGCTTGCCTGTATTCTCCACGTGCCAGACGACATAAATATGGTTTTGGTTGAGGGTATAACTCACACTGAGTTTGAAATTGAAAGGAAAAACCTTCAGCGTTTCTTCACTGTCACGTAGGGTGAGCAAGACCTGTTTATCAGACTGATTCACGAGGGTGAACCTTGTGTCGCGAGCAAATCCATGACGTGGCAAGTGATACTCCTGGCCATCAACCGTGTAAGTATCATTCTCCACACTGCATACGATGGGGAAAAGGATAGGCGAATGACGTGGCCAGTACTGCGGGTCGGCCTGCCAAAGGTATTCATGTCCCTTGTTGTCTATAATACTTTGGAGTTCTGCTCCCATTTCTGTGACCTTAATGGTCAGTTGTTCATTGCTAAGTTCAATCATCATCTTCAGATTATAAAGTGTTCTTATCCATTCACAAACCGCTACAAAATTTGTGCTTTCTCGGATACAAAGGTAGCGATTATTTCGCAAAAAAACTCATTTGCTTCAAGAAAAAGAAAAAACTTTCTCTTTTTACTCGATTATTCGTTTTTTTACACTACCTTTGACACGAACTCACCAAAAACATGAGAGGTTATGAGGAAGATTCTTTTCATAAATCGAAGATAAAATGAGTGCACAGGAAATTATCAAATATATGGAATCGCTACGCAATGAAGAGCAGCGAAAGGTGCTGATGCGGTTCTTCAAGACAGAGCCAGGCGAGTATGGCTACGGCGACCAGTTCCTGGGACTGAAGGTGCCGCAGACACGAGAAGTGGTGAAGGCGGCTTGGGATTTGCCGCTGAGCGAGGTGCCCAAGTTGCTGATGTCTCGCTGGCATGAGGTAAGGCTTTGTGGGTTCCTGATTCTCGTGGCGAAGTTCGAGAAGTCAGCAACCAAGCGGTTGACAAACAATGCCGAAGCCATCACAAAGCGTGATGAAATCGTGGCCATGTATCTGCAATATGCAGAACAGGCCAACAACTGGGATTTGGTTGATCTCTCCGTTCATAAGATACTCGGCCACTGGCTCCTGTTACCCACAAACCTGGGCAACAAGAACTATAAAATCAAGGTGCTTGATGAACTTGCTGCCAGCCCATGCCTCTGGAAACAACGCATGAGCATCGTCTGTTCGTGGAAGACCTCTCAGCAGGGTGACCCATCATGGTGCCTGCGTTATTCAGAAACACATCTGCACCATCCCCACGACCTTATGCACAAAGCTGTCGGTTGGATGCTTCGTGAGATGGGCAAGCGTATCTCGATGGATTTGCTCAGAGATTTCCTCCATCAGCATGCTCACGAGATGCCTCGCACCATGCTCCGCTATGCTATCGAAAAGATGCCAGAGAAAGAAAGATTGGAATGGATGAGTACCCCTACAAACCATTTCGAAA
>JBGUMY010000061.1:0-1726 GCA_045117095.1 Bacteroidaceae bacterium
TCGAAGGACGGGAAGAAGAAGGAACGCACCTACCTCGTCTGGACTCCCAAGGGTGCAGAGATGATTGGCAAGATGGCGAGTCCACACGCGGGGCGACTCAATAACCATCAAACCAAACCTAAACAACAAAAACGTTTAACGATTACTTTTAGACACAAAGATGATCAAGACAGGAATTATCAAGGAAATTGGTGAACCACATGAGTGGACTACCAAGGAGGGCGAGAAAAGACGCTCCTATCCAGTGACAGTTGGCATCCCCTACGTTCGTCAGGATGGCAAGCAAGGTGAGGACGAACTCGTATGCGATCACTTGGCAGGCAACGCTGAGTATATCGAAAAGCTCAACGATCTCATGGCGCGAGGGAAGGAATGTGACCTGACCATCTCATTCAGCGTGAGGGATTACAACGGACGTAAGTTCAATAATGTGAAACTCATTAACATTTCACAGCGAATCAATTAAAAATTCATTTGGGTTGGAGCAGATGAGGTCTTCACGTGATTAAAGATGGCCATCGGATTTCAGAAGCTTCATCTCGCTAAAAACAACTCAAACTATGGATACAAAGAATTTTTATTACACCCCGCAGATTCTTGCTGGCGAGGTTGCGATGGACGCTCAGACGAAGTTCCACGTAAATGGGGACATCAACATCTTTCCTTGTCCCTGGGAGACGGAAAAAGAAGTGACGAACAAGCCCTGTGTGCGTTATCGCGGTGGCATCGAGGTGCATGCTGACGGATGTGCCAGCGTGAAGCGTTACAAGGATGGGTCGAGGGGACCACTCCACGAAACACTCTATGAGACGGCGCATGGAGCCGTGAAGATGACACGCCCCATGTATCGTAAGAGTACAAGCGGTTATCACAGGGCTGGTGAGCGACAGATGTATCACGAGTGGGTGTACATCACCTTCAAGTTCCCGAAGAAATTGGGGCTGGCACTCACCAAGGCGCTCTATCAGGAGGAAACTGACGAGATCTTGTCTTATCTGAAAACCAGAAAGGAGGAAACGATATGGAAGTGATGAACAGGATTGCACTCAACCCTCGTCGGAACAAGAACCAAACACGGGCATTCGTCACAGAATGCCCGCTCCAGAAGTACGATGAGGTGACCCGCTCACAGCAGGTGGCAAGTCTTGCCAAGCGCATCAACGCGTCGCAGGAGGAAGAGGAGCAGCGCCGATTGAAAAGTTTCCTGCCTTTCCGATGCCCGCACTATACACGCTTCAGCGACAACTACCGTGACCGTACACACATCGACCCAGAGTCGTTCACTTGGCAGACCTGCATCGACATCGATGACCCCGACAAGGTGGAGCAAGCCAACATGGTGTCGGACAAGCTCAACGAGTCGGATGAGACTTGGAAGGGCATGATGCTGCACAAGGACTACTCGATACGTCGCAAACTGCACATCGACATCCGTCTGCCGTTGGGTATGACGGTGCCCGAGGCACAGCGTGCGTATTGTGAGGCATTGGGGATGCCCGAGGCCTGCGACACCAGCTGTTTCACACCCGAACGGTTCATCTACGTTTCTCCTGCTGATTTTGAGATCTATCGCCATGAACAATGGTACCAGCCACTCTCGGAGGAAGAAGTGGCGCAACGTCGCAAGGCTTACACGGACAGAGGTCTGAGCATCGACGGGCGGACTGCGGACGGGACTTATTATGATGGTGAGTCAGCAGCAGCGGAGGCGGATTCCCAAAAAGTT
>JBGUMY010000062.1:0-15603 GCA_045117095.1 Bacteroidaceae bacterium
AAGGTACAAAAAGCAAGCAATCGAGCCTCAAGAAGAGGGAAGGCAAGCGTCAAGAAGAGGCTGCCTCATCGTCAAGAAGAGGGTCGCCCATCGTCAAGAAGCAAGTTTTTTAGAATGAAATTTTATCTTTTTATCTTTTATCTTTTCACGGGCGTTTGTGCAAGAATGAATAGATTTTTTCGTGTTTATTTTGTATTCTCCTTAATTAGTACTACCTTTGCAGCCGAAATCATTAAATATCACACGAATAGATGAAGGTATTGAAGTTTGGTGGAACCTCGGTGGGTTCCGTGGAGAGCATTCTGAACTTGAAAAAGATTGTGGAAGGACAGCAGGAGCCTGTCATGGTGGTGGTGTCGGCATTGGGCGGCATCACCGACAAGTTGATTAACACGTCGAAACTGGCGGTGGCAGGCGATGCGACTTATCAGACTGCATACGAGGAGATGGTGGAGCGTCACCACAAGATGATTGACGCCATTATTATAAACACGGAAAAAAAGACGAAGCTCTTGGCGACAGTGGACGAACTATTGGGGCAGTTGAAGAGCATCTATCAGGGCGTCTATCTGATTGGCGACCTGAGCGAGAAGACGAGCAACGCCATCGTATCCTACGGTGAACGCATCAGTTCGAACATCGTGGCAACGCTGATTGAAGGCGCACAATGGTACAACTCGTTGGAATTCATCAAGACAAAGCATAAGCAGGGCAGAAACCTGTTCAGCAATACGGTCAGCCTTCCACTGATCAAAAAAAGCCTGTCCTCTCCCTCCGAGGGAGGAACGCAGGCTACTGGAGGAAGACCCTTTGTTGGCGTTTGTGGCGGTTTCATCTCAACGGACTGGACGACAGGCGAGGTGACGAACCTGGGTCGTGGCGGTTCGGACTATACGGCAGCCATCCTGGCGGCAGCATTGGATGCTGAGGTGCTGGAGATTTGGACAGATGTGTCAGGTTTCATGACGGCTGACCCAAGGGTCATCAACACAGCGTATCCCATCGAGAGACTTTCGTATGTGGAGGCCACAGAGCTTTGCAACTTTGGTGCGAAGGTCGTTTACCCACCGACCATCTATCCTGTGTGTGTGAAGAACATCCCTATCTTGATTAAGAATACCTTCCGTCCCGAGGACAAGGGTACCATCATCACGAACATTGACGAAAAGGAAGATGAGGGACGCGCCATCAAGGGTATCTCGTCCATCAACAACACAAGCCTCATCACGGTGAGCGGATTGTCGATGGTGGGTGTCATCGGAGTGAACCGCCGCATCTTCACAACGCTGGCAGAAAATGGCATCAGCGTGTTCATGGTGAGCCAAGCATCGTCAGAGAATAGTACGTCTATCGGTGTGACGGATGACGATGCAGATCGTGCATGTGAGGTGCTGAACCATGAGTTCGCCAAAGAAATAGAGATGGGTGCCATGTATAAGATGAAATTGGAGCGTGACTTGGCTACAGTGGCCATCGTGGGTGAGAACATGAAGCACACGCCGGGCATCGCAGGTAAATTGTTTGGTACGCTGGGCAGAAATGGTATCAGCGTTATCGCCTGTGCTCAGGGCGCAAGCGAGACAAACATCTCTTTTGTGGTGGAAAGGAAGAGCCTGAGGAAGTCGCTGAACGTGATTCACGACTCGTTTTTCCTGTCGGAATATCAGGTGCTGAATGTCTTCCTTTGCGGTGTCGGCACCGTGGGTGGCAGCCTCTTGGAACAGATTGCCAGTCAGCGTCAGAAACTGATGAAGGAGCGCAACTTACAAATCAACGTGGTAGGCATCGCCAGCGGACACAACGCAATGTTCGACAGAAACGGGATTGACCTGGAAGCTCTCCTCCTGTCCCCTCAAGAGGGGGAAGCCCCATGTGGCGAGTTCTCCATCAAGAGACTGCGCGAGCGTCTGAAGGAAGCGCCAGCCAGCAACACGAAGCGTCTGAAGCAGGAGGTCATCGGCATGAACATCTTCAACAGCGTGTTCGTGGATTGTACAGCAAGCACCGAAGTGGCGGGGCTGTATGAGGAACTGCTGAGCAACAACATCTCAGTGGTAGCTGCCAACAAGGTGGCTGCATCGAGCGACTATGACAACTATGCCAAACTGAAGGCTACGGCCAGAAAACGTGGTGTGAAATATCTTTTTGAGACGAACGTGGGAGCAGGTCTGCCCATCATCAACACCATCAACGACCTCATCAACTCAGGTGACAAGATCCTGAAACTGGAAGCTGTGTTGAGCGGCACACTGAACTTCATCTTCAATACCATCTCGGCCGACATTCCTTTCAGCGAGACCGTGCGCCGCGCCAAGGAAGAGGGCTACAGCGAACCCGACCCACGCATCGACCTGAGCGGAAAGGACGTGGTCAGGAAACTTGTCATCCTCTCGCGTGAGGCTGGTTACAAGATGAATCAGGAGGACGTGGAGAAGACACTCTTCATCCCACAGTCGTTCTTCGAGGGTACACTCGAAGACTTCTGGAAGAATCTTCCTTCGCTCGACGCACAATTCGAGAAGGAGCGTCAGGAAGTGGAAGCCGCCAACGAACATTGGAAGTTTGTGGCAAAGCTGGAAAATGGAAAAGGTTCCGTCTCCCTCCAGCGCGTCGGCGAACACCATCCCTTCTACGACCTTGAGGGTTCAAATAATATCATCCTTATCACCACCGAACGTTACAACCAGTACCCCATGCTCATTCAAGGCTATGGTGCCGGTGCCTCCGTCACCGCTGCCGGCGTCTTTGCCGACATCATGAGCATCGCAAATATATAATATGAAACATATCATCATATTGGGTGACGGCATGGCCGATTGGCCTGTCGAGAAACTCGGGAACAAGACTTTGCTGCAATATGCCAACATACCCTACATGGACAAGTTGGCAAAAATGGGACGTTGTGGCATGCTGAAGACGGTGCAGGATGGCTTTCATCCAGGCTCGGAGGTGGCGAACAGCAGCATTCTTGGGTATGACCAGAATGAGGTGTATGAGGGTCGTGGTCCTTTGGAGGCTGCCAGTATCGGTGTTGATTTGGCTGCTGATGATATGGCGATTCGCTGCAACATTATCTGCATCGAAGGCGACCACATCAAGAACCATTCGTGCGGTCGATTGGAAACGGAAGAGGGCGATGTGCTCATCAAATATCTGCAGGAACATCTGGCCAACGACCCTGAAATCGTAGGGAAATACGGACACATCGTCCACTTCTATACAGGCGTGCAGTATCGCCATTTGCTGGTCATCAATGGCGGCAGCAAGTACATCCAGTGTACACCTCCTCACGATGTGCCAGGACAGGCATGGAGACCTTTATTGGTAAAGCCAGACCTTGAGGCGGAGAAGAAATCAGGAAAAGTGACAAGGTTAAGTGCCACAGAGACGAGCGAACTGCTGAACACGCTGATTGTGAAGTCGCAGAAGTTGTTGGCAGGACATCCGTTCAATGCACAACGCATCGCCGAAAGGAAAGACCCAGCGAACTCCATCTGGCCTTGGGCAGGAGGTTATCGTCCTCACATGGTGCCACTCACGACTACCTTCCCACAAATCAAGCGAGGAGCTGTCATCACAGCGGTTGACCTCATCAGAGGCATTGGCTCACTGGCAGGACTGAGAATTATCAATGTGGAAGGAGCGACAGGTCTCTACGACACGAACTACGAAGGGAAGGCTCAGGCAGCCATTGATGCGCTGAAGACAGATGACTTCGTATATCTACACATCGAGGCTTCGGACGAAGCGGGTCATGATGGTGACCTTGAACTGAAACTCAAGACCATCGAGAACCTCGATAGCCGTGCTGTGAAGCCTATCTATGAAGCTGTGAAGGATTGGGGCAAGGAGGGTACGCCAACGGCGGATTTGGAACCTGTGGCCATCGCTGTGTTGCCCGACCATCCAACCCCCATTGCACACCGAACCCATACCAACGAACCCATCCCCTTCCTCATTTATGCTCCAGGCTTGGAGGCTGATGAGGTAGAAACCTTCGATGAGGAAACCTGTAAGAAGGGTGGTTATGGTCTTTTGGAGAAGGACGGATTTATTAAGGAACTGATGAATATATAGAAGATATGAAATACTACAGTACAAACGGACAAGCACCTATCGCCACACTGGAAAAGGCGGTGGTGAAGGGACTCGCAGAGGACAAGGGCTTGTATATGCCAGAACGCATCAAACCCCTGCCCAAGGAGTTCTTTGATAGCATAGAAAACCTCTCATTCCAAGAGATCGCTTACATGGTGGCAGACGCATTTTTTGGAGAAGATGTGCCTGCTGAGGATCTGAAGAAGATTGTGTACGACACATTGGCGTTCGATTGCCCATGTGTCAAGGTGACAGACACCATCTATTCGTTGGAACTCTTCCATGGCCCTACACTGGCTTTTAAGGATGTGGGCGCAAGGTTCATGGCGCGACTGTTACAATACTTCCTGAAGAAGGAGGGTGCAGGACAAGTGAACGTGTTGGTAGCAACCTCTGGCGACACAGGAAGTGCTGTGGCCAACGGATTCTTGGGCGTGGATGGCATCCATGTGTATGTGCTCTACCCCAAAGGAAAAGTGAGTCCGATTCAGGAGTGTCAGTTCACGACATTGGGACAAAACATTACAGCAGTGGAGGTCGATGGTGTGTTTGATGACTGTCAGGCATTGGTGAAAAATGCCTTTATGGATGCAGATCTCAATGCCCACATGAAGCTGACTTCTGCCAACTCCATCAATGTGGCACGTTTCCTCCCTCAGGCTTTCTACTATTTCTATGCTTATGCCCAGATGAAGAAGAAAGGTTTGGCTGACCAACTCGTAGTGTGCGTTCCCTCTGGTAACTTCGGCAACATCTGTTCAGCACTCTTTGGCAAGAAGATGGGACTACCCATCAAACGATTCATCGCAGCCAACAATGCAAACGACATCTTCTTCAACTATCTACAGACAGGCAAGTATGAGCCCAAAGCCTCCGTACAAACCATTGCCAATGCGATGGATGTGGGCGACCCCAGCAATTTTGCCCGTGTGTATGAACTCTATGGAAAGAGCCACGAAGCCATCTGTGCCGACATCAGTGGTGCCACCTACAAGGACGAGCAGATTGCCGAAACCATCAAAGAGGTGAAGGTCGAGACGGGATATGTATGTGACCCTCATGGAGCTTGTGGCTATCGTGCTCTGAAAGAAGGTCTGAAAGCAGGCGAGGTGGGTGTGTTCCTCGAGACTGCCCATCCAGCCAAGTTCAAGGACACCGTTGACCGCATCCTTGAGACTGACATTGAGATACCCGCCAAACTGCAAGCCTTTATGAAGGGCACCAAGCAGAGTGTTCCCATGAGCAAAGACTTTGCAGCCTTCAAGCAGTTCTTGATGAAACAATAAAGGCCGTTACTGAATAAATAAAGAATGAAAGCCAGCAAGCAACAAAAACGTACCTACTGGACTCGTCTGCTGATGAAGTTCGTGTTAGTGGCTATCTCGACAGCACTCGTTGTGTACTTTATGCCGAGAGGAGATGAGTTTGGTTATAAGTATGAACTGAACACACCATGGAACTATGGCCTGTTGATTGCTAACACGAAGTTTCCCATTCTGAAGAATGACTCAACCATCCGACAGGAAAAGGAAGCAACCATGCGTAATTTTCAGCCATATTATAACTCTGATATGTCGGTGAGAGACAGCATGATGAACAGGTTGTACAATTATGCAGCCCATGAGTGGCAAGGAGAGAATGCTGCCATGTATGTGCATCATATTGCCAACCTGCTGGATACCATCTACAAGCATGGTGTGCTTTCTTCTGATGATTATATACGAGTGTCGGAACATGAGCATCATAAAAACATCCGCAAAGTTCACGATAATATGGCCATATCGGTACCGCTGAGTAAGGTGTATTCTTTACGATCTGCCTATGACTACATTATGAAGCAGGACACTGCCAAGTATTCTCAGTTGGTCCTTCAGCAGTACAACATTAACGAGCTTATTCAGCAGAACCTCTTCTACGACAAGATGAAGTCGGAGGAAGAGTTGGACGAACTCCTACAGGGAATTTCAAGTTATAACGGATTTGTGCAGGCAGGACAAAAGATTGTGGATAGAGGAGAGACGGTGACGGAAGAGGTGTATGATGTGTTGCACTCCTATGAGAAGGACTATGAGCGGCGCAATATCAGCGATACCAAGATCCCGTATAAATCCATGGGGCAGGCCATCTTTACTTTGGTCATCTTCATCGCGCTCATCACCTATCTGACCCTCTTCCGAGTCGACTACTTTGAGAACACCCGCAACGTCACGCTGCTGTTTGTTTTACCGGTGGTGTTCTGCATCATTGCCTCGCTGATGGTGTCACACAAGATTCTGAACGTGTTCATGTTGCCCGTCTGTCTGGTGCCTATCGTGATACGTGTCTTTATGGATTCGCGTACTGCTTTCATGTTCCACTGTGGGATGGTGTTGATCATCTCCATGATGTTGACCAACTGCTATGAGTTCGTCATCCTTCAGTTGGTGACTGGTATGGTAGCCATACAGACATTGCGCGAATTGTCCCAACGTTCACAAATTGTCCGCACAGCATTTATCATCTTTTTGGTCTATGTGGTTTTCTACACAGGCTATTCCCTCCACCATGAGAATGACATCAAGATGGACACCTGGATGTACATCTGCTTCACGGTCAATTGTGTTCTACTCTTATTCACTTATCCGTTCTTGTGGATGTTGGAGAAGATGTTTGGATTCACCAGCGATGTGACATTGGTGGAGTTGAGTAATGTGCACAACCCTCTTTTACAGCGAATGACAGAAGTAGCCCCTGGCACCTTTCAGCATTCCATGCAGGTGGCCAACCTGAGTGCTGAGGTGGCCAACAAAATCGGTGCCAAGGCGCAGTTGGTGCGTACAGGTGCTCTCTATCACGATATTGGTAAGATGGAGCGTCCTGTGTTCTTCACTGAAAACCAGAATGGCATCTCTCCCCACAAACATCTGACGCCGCTGAAGAGTGCAGAAGTCATCATTGCTCATGTGAAGAATGGCATTGCCTTGGCTGAAAAGAACCATATTCCTGAGTCCATCAAGCGTTTTATCACTACCCATCATGGACTGGGCAAAGCCAAGTATTTCTACATTACTTACAAAAATGGACATCCCGACGAGGATGTGGATGTAGCCGCTTTTACCTATCCTGGACCCAATCCAAGTACGAAGGAGGAGGCTATCCTGATGATGTGCGATGCTGTGGAAGCCTCATCACGTTCCTTACCTGAATATACAGAGGACAGCATCAATCAGTTGGTGGACAAAATCATTGATGGGCAAGTGGCCGAGGGATTTTTCAGCGATTGTTCCATTACCTTCAAGGAGATAGGAGTGGCCAAGGCCGTGCTGAAAGAAAAATTGAAAACCATTTATCATACACGTATTTCATATCCAGAGTTGAATAATGAAGAATAAAATCTGGTGGACTTTTTTACTGGTGCTGATTGTCGTGGCGATGCTTATAGGTCTGTTTTATGTGCCTCGCATCAGTGTGGCCGACGTGGATTTGCGTCGTGTGAACATTCTGAGTGATGTGCAATGTCGTGACAAAGATGGCAATATCGTGGCAGAGGTAAAAGCTGATGAAGCTGACGGTTTTGTGGAGAAAGGTATAGATTCAACCGCCATCGAGGTGAGACAGATTTCCTACGTTGATACTGTTCCCAAAGGGATGGTGGCCATAGAGGACTTTGCCGATGAAACAGGGGTACATCGTGAGATGGATCTTTTTTATGCAGCCCTAAGAGAGTCGCACCAACGCCCTGTTCGTGTAGCTTATTTCGGAGACTCTTATATCGAGGGTGACATCCTGACGATGGACTTACGTGGCTTGTTGCAGCAGAAATTTGGTGGCAAGGGCGTGGGTTTTGTGGAGATTGCCTGCGTTTCTTCCGACTTCCGGCGTTCCGTTACTACAAAGCGGAATGGTTGGAACCGTTATCATGCCAATGAGAAGGGACGTGGCTTCAAAGCGAATATGCAGGGGCCTGCTGGCAGCTATTTCATTCCTAACGGAACAGCCACCTACGAAATTCGTGGTCAAAAGAATGTCTATGCCAACCTGCTTGACACAGCCGATATGGCGACTGTGTTCTTTACACCTGGTAGCGGACTGAACATCAGTTATGCGCTCAATGGAGGTTCCAGCCAATCGCTGTTTTCGAATGGTGCGGCACAGGCACCAGAAACCTACGACGAGGTGGTAGAGTCGCTCGACTCCGATTCTGTGGTGCAGTACAAAACAGTTAAGCGAACGATTGAACCCGTTCAGCAAGGGGCAGGCAACGTGGTAACCAAATCCGTTCAAGGACGTATTGGCAGATTTGCCATGAGTGTGACAGGTGGACAAGGTTCCCGCTTCTATGGTGTGGCTCTTGATGCTCCTACCGGCATTGCACTCGATAATTTCAGTTTGCGAGGCAGTGGAGGTCAGCATTTGAGTGGCATTCCTCAAGAGACCTTGCTCAGTTTTGCATCCGTACGTCCCTACGACCTCATCATCCTCCACTACGGACTGAATGTGGCCAATCCAAAGCAGAAAGACTATAGTGCCTACGTAGGACAATTGGGTAAGGTGATAGACCATCTGAAGGAAGCTTATCCACGTGCCAGCATTTTGGTGATTAGTATGGGCGACCGCGACAAGAAGGGTAACGATGGAGAACTCCACACAATGAGCGGTGTGAAGGAAATGGTCTCTTTCGAGCGCAAGATGGCCAGCGATCATAGAGTGGCCTTTTGGAACCTCTACGAGGCAATGGGAGGAGATGGAAGTCTGGCCAAGATGACGGAGAAGAAGCAAGCAAACCTCGACTATACACACATCAACTTTGCAGGAGGCCGCTATTTGGCAGGATTGCTTTTTGATGTGCTGATGAATGGTAAAGAAAACTATGATAATCGTGTGCGATAGGATTAGACATATAATTCTTTTGTTATGCGTGATGCTGGGTGTATCATGCATTCAACCTATGTCTGCTCAGACGTTGGGAACCCCCTTCCCAACGACCTTCCGCAACACGCGTAACAACGAATTGATCGATGGTTCCACGCTGGCTCCTGTGTTCAAGAAACTGAAACAAAACAAAACAGTCAAAGTGATGCAGATTGGTGACTCCCATGTGAAGGGCAACATTCTGCCACGCACTTTGGACAACACCTTACAGAGTTATTTCCCTCGTATGGAGTTCACATACTATGGAATCAATGGAGCTTGGGCACGTCGATTCTACGAGGATGACATGATCAACAAGGTTGCGATGGAACGTCCAGACCTCGTCATCATCTCTTTCGGCACCAACGAAGCGCATGGCAACATCATCGATGAGCGGACACACGCAGAAACCATGCGCACACTGACCCAGCGCATCAGTGAACGCTGTCCAGGAGTTTGTTTCCTCTTCACCACCCCACCAGGCAGTTACATCGCTAAGCGAACAGGAAGTTATACCACAGGAAAGGGACGCCGTCGCCGCACTCACTACAACATCACTCGAGTGCCCAACACCAACACCGCCAACGTCGCTCAGAGCATTGTCAATTTCTGCCGCTCCAACCGAATGGCTGTGTGGGATATCTACACCATTGCAGGAGGTTCTTCTGCCATCACCAATTGGTACAACTCTGGTATGATGAACTCCGACTGCATCCACTACCTCGCCAATGGCTACATTCTACAAGGCAAACTGCTCGGCGAGGCCATCTACAAAGCCTACATTGGCACTGCTGTCTCAGGTACTCAAACCCGTATGATGCATGGTTCCACACCTCGTCAGCAGATACCTTACGCAACGGTAAAAGGATTTTAGAAAATGTTTGACATAGATTTCTCGCGACTTATTGAACAACTGCTCTATCAGCCCAACTCCCCGATGATTTTTTCGTCGGGCATCTTCCTGTTCTTGTTTTTGGGCTTCACGCTCATCTATAACTGTTTGGGAAAGGCTGATACCCTCCGCATCCTGTTCGTCACCCTCTTCTCCTACTACTTCTACTACAAGTCCAGCGGTTTCTTCTTCTGGCTTCTGGCACTTGTCACCACCTCCGACTATTTCATTGCACGAGCCATCGGTGGAGTTGGAAAGGGCGCTTTGGGAAAGACGCTTGTCGTGCTCTCCCTCATCCTCGACCTCGGCTTGCTCGTCTTTTTCAAATACACCAACTTCCTTGGTGAGACGCTCTGTACACTCTTAGCTGATTGCGGGGTTCGTGTGCCTTCAGCTATCAGTGGTTCTTATCTGTTGGGGGAAACTTGGCAACTACGTGACATCTTCTTGCCTGTGGGCATCTCGTTCTTCACGTTCCAATCACTCAGTTATACCATTGATGTCTATCGAGGCAACATCAAGCCATTGAACCGTCTGCTCGATTATGCCTTCTACGTCAGTTTCTTCCCTCAACTTGTGGCTGGTCCTATTGTGCGAGCCCGAGATTTCATTCCTCAGATTCGCCGTCCGCTCTTCGTGTCCGACCAAATGTTCGGCACAGGTGTATTCCTCATCATTGCAGGACTTTTCAAGAAGGCTGTCATTTCTGATTATATCTCCATCAATTTCGTTGAGCGCATTTTCGATCAGCCCGACCTCTACAGCGGACTCGAGAACCTCCTCGCTGTCTATGGTTACACGCTCCAGATATACTGTGACTTCTCTGGTTATTCAGACATGGCCATCGGTATTGCCCTCCTGCTTGGATTCCAGTTCCCAAAGAACTTCGACAGTCCCTACAAATCTGTTTCCATTACCGAGTTCTGGAGGCGTTGGCACATCAGCCTTTCCTCTTGGCTCAAGGACTATCTCTACATTTCTATGGGAGGTAATCGTCATGGGAAGTTCCGTCAGTACTTCAACCTTCTTATGACGATGCTTCTTGGTGGACTTTGGCATGGAGCCTCCCTCAACTTCATCCTTTGGGGTGGCATTCATGGTGTGCTCCTCTGTCTCGACAAGATATGGCACACCATTTTCCCGTCCATGAGTCCACTCACCTATCTGCCAAGCAAACACAATCCCAACCCTCAGCGCAACTGGATAGTCGCCCTCTTCGGTGGTCTTCTGACGTTCCATCTCGTTGCGGCCTGTTGGGTACTGTTCCGTGCTCCCTCTTTTGGTATTGCAGAACAGGTATTCCATCAAATCTGGTTCAAGTTCGAACCTCAGATTTTTCTGCAGTGGTGTACCTCCTACAAGGCGGTTGCCTTCTTGATGCTTTTAGGTTATGTACTTCACTTCATGCCAGAGTTCCTCTCAGACAAGGCGAAGACGTTCGTCACTCGCAGTCCACTCATTGTCAAGGCGCTGCTCATCGTCCTCCTTGTTTGGGTGGTCATCCAAATCAAATCCTCCGACGTTCAGCCCTTCATCTATTTCCAGTTCTAAAGTACCAATGAGCATTACCTAACCCATTGTTCTGGGTTGAGGCGTGAACTGCCGTTGCGAAGTTGGAAATGGAGAATGTAACGGCCGTCAGCATCTTGGCCCACAGCACCAAGAGTGGCACGGGTCTTTACACTTTGGCCTTTGCGAACAGAAACGGAAGAAAGACCTGAATAAACGGATATATAAGAGCCGTGTCGAACCATCACGTGATAGGAACCACCATATTGGAAGATGGAACTGACGGTACCATCAAACACAGCACGTGCAGCACAACCTTGCTGACCTCGGATATCTATACCTTTGTTGTCGAGCATAACATTGCGAAGACCTGACACCGTGTAATTACCATAATGGCCGACCACGTTGTAATTGCCCGTAATAGGCATGGGCAAACGACCTTTGTTGCTGCTGAAATTGCTGGATAGTTTGGCATCAGCATTGGCGTCACTACTCTTCCATGCCTCATATTTAGTGCGTTCCTCTTTCTCCTCCTTCTCAGCGGTCTTCACATTGGCATCAGCAGTTTTGGCATCGGCTTTCGCCTTTTCCACTGCCACTCGTGCCGCCTCCTTCTCGGCTGCAGTCTTAGCTGCCTTGTGAGCGGCTTCGGCGGCTTCAGCGGCCTTACGAGCCTTCTCGGCTGCCGCCTTGGCCTCCGCCAACTTGCGTGCCTTCTCACGAGCTTCTGCCTCAGCCTTCTTACGGGCCTCTTCTGCCCTACGCTTACGTTCAGCCTCAGCACGTCGGGCAGCCTCTATCTCTGCCTGAATGATGCGGTCAATTTCTGCGTTAAGCGCTTGTTCCTTCTTCTTATACTCCTGAATCTGCCGTTGCACGGTGGCGATGTTCTTATTGAGGAATTCGACCTGTGTCTGGGCATTCGCTTTCAGACCTTGCAGCCGTTGTTTCTGCTGCTCTACCGTTTGCAAGTTCTGCTCCTTCTGGGTCTTAGCGGCCAACAGTTCATTCTGCTTGGCGCGCACTTCCAATTGCTTCTCTTTGAGCAGTTCACCCTGTGCCTTCTGGAAGGTGGAATATTCCTGCATATAACGGAGTCTGCGAACCATTTGGGTAAAGTTGTCGGCTGAGAAAATGAACATCAGTTTGTTCTGTACAGAACGGTTCTTACGCATATACACCATCGCCTTGGCATAGCGTTTCTTTTTCACATCGAGTTCCTGCTGGAGTTTGGTCAACTGATGGTTGAGGGTGTCGATGGTGGAAGTGAGTGCCACGATGTCATGGTTCAAACTATCTATGGAGAGTTGCTGGCGACCTATCTGATGGTCAAGCACCAGCACACTGTCCAGGCTGGCTTTCACATTCTTGTTGAGTTGTGCCAACTGAGCTTGCGACTGCTGACGAGCCTTTTCGGCAGCAGCCTTTTCGTTTCTCAATTGTGTCTTCTTGTCAACAGGCTTCTGCTGTTTTTTCTGTTGAGTGGTTTTGGTCGCCTTCTTTGTGGTAGTGGTTTGCTTGGATGCAGTGGTTGCCCTTCCCCTGCTCTGAGCCCATGAGGGAACGAACAACGAAAAACACAGAACGATCAATAATATCCTCCTCTTTATCTGCATCACATCAACTTAAATTGTACATGAGAAATTGTACATGTCATCATTGTCCAATAATGCTGCCAAACAGTTTGTTGGCATCTGTCTTCGTATATTTGCCCGACACTGTGGTGTGAGCATCCCAATTGGCATTGCTACCCTTGTTGGAGAGCCTCAGGTCGAGTTTGATGTCCTTTTTAGCAGGAATGGTGTAAGCAAACTTGTCACCGTTCTTCGCTTCCTGCCAGAAGAACTCCTGAATAGTGTTGAAGTCAATATTATGGCTTTTGAGTGCCGTAAACTCCTGATAATTCGTATCTACATACCGCTTGTTCAGACGATCGATAATCAGTACTTTATCGGGGGAGAGTTCCAGCCTTCCAATCTCAGCGATGCCCAGCACTGGGTCAACCAACGTGAGTTGTATCACATCTCCATAGCGCATACGGAGATTCCCATTGGTGGTCACATCCTTCCCTTCCTGCGTAATCGTCACCTTCACCTTCGAAGTGAAGTTGGTACCCACAGGAATCTTCATCTTGCTGAGATCGGGGTCTTGCTTGTCTTTATTGGTGGAAGGCGATGTAGTCGTGGTCTCCTTTCCTGAATTCTGTGATGTGTTGATAGTCGTGGTGGGATTTGTTTTCTCTTTATTCTTCGTCAATTTCTTGGACGAATGGCACGATGCCAATGCCAACATCAGCATCACAAACAGTGACAAACGACTAATAATCTTGCTCAGTTTCATTTCTTTTTGGTTTTCTTATTGATTTGGATAATATGTTCTCTCACATCTTCGCTCATGTCCTCTCCGTCCTTCTCCATGAGTTCCACAACCTTGTCCATATATTGCTTCGCTTCATCGTATCGCTTCATCTGGAAAAGTACCCAAGCCAAGGTGTCAAGATAGGTAGCATTATCGGGGTCTAATTCATTGGATTTCCGGCTCATCTCCTCAGCCCGTTGAAGGTCTTTCTTCTTCAGCGAGAGGTAGTAGGCATAATTGTTAAGCACCATCGCATCGTTCTGCCGATACACGAGACAGGAGTCATAGGCCTGAAATGCCTTATCGTCTTGTCCCATGCTATGGTAGATGTCGCCCATGAGGGCATACATGTTCACACACAGCTGCAACTTGTTCTCGTTGTCGCTATGCTCTACACGTTCCAATCCTCCCCTGAACGCCTCGATAGCCTTCTCTTTCTCCTGAAGTTGGAAGTAACCTACGCCCAAATAGTAGTAGAACACGGGATCAGCAGTCTTATAATCGACAGCAGGTTTACAGATATTCACCACACCCATCGTGTCGTTACTCTCAATGGCGTATGCCAACAGCTGCTGACGAGCCATATCGTTCTCCGGATCGATCTCCAGCATCTGATGCAGCACAGGCTTCACCTCTTCCTCCGGCATCTGACGGGTCACCATATAGCGCACTTTCAGTTCCAGCAGGTCGGTCTCTTCCTGTGGCTCCTCCAACACCTTATTAAAGAGATTCAACACTTGGGTCGAATCTTCGTTAGCTGTCAGGTTTTCCCTTACAATCACAGCCATCATCCTCACACGAGCAGCATGATCCAACGATTTGTTGGTGAGCAGCCTTTCCAGATAGGACTGATAGAGTGAGTCCTGTCCCTCTTGCCTCTGGAAGTTCGCCATCGACAACAGCATGGTCACATTCTCAGGGTCTTTCTCTTCCACCATCTTGAATTGCTTGAGCGCCTCCTCTTTCTTGCCTGCATCCAAATAGAGGTCGCCAATGACCACTTGATAACGCAAATCATTCGGATACTCATCTGCCAAGTTCTTCATCTCCTCGAAGGCACGCTTTTCATCGTTCATCTGCAAAAACAGCCTGAACTTCTCCATCGATAACTGCTCACTCTTTCCTTCCTTCACTTCAATCTTGTCAAGCACCTTCACCATGTTCTCACGGTCTTGTTTCTTTTCGTAGAGATCGAGCAGCATCATCAACACTTCGCCCTTCTCTGGGAAGAGACGTGCCATCTCCTCCACATGCTTCAAGGCTTCATCATTGCGATGATTCTCAAAATAGAGCGATACGAGCCTGTCCTTGTACCAATAGTTCATGGGATAAAGCTTGCAAGCCTTTTCCAATGCTCGAATGGCCAACGTGTCATTCTTCACATAGCGATAGAGGTCGGCCAGTTCGTAGAGCACCACACCCGACTCAGGGTCGAGTTGACGGCAATAGTCAAACAAGTCAATAGCTGCATCGTAGTTACGAGCCAACTTCTGCCGTTCCGCCTCCTGAAAGATGTAGTCAAACTTCGTCTGTTGCGCCCATGAATGAGCGATAAACAACAAACCAAAAACAAATAGTAGAAAGATCCTCCTCATTTTACTCCACTATGTCCAAATCCACCTGCGCCTCGTTCCGTCTCGTCCAACACATCCACTTCCACCAGTTCTGGCTGCTCATGCTTGGCAATCACCATCTGGGCGATGCGTTCACCATCGTTGATGATGAAAGGTTCCTGCGACAGGTTCACCAAAATCACACACACCTCCCCACGATAATCTGCATCGATGGTGCCAGGTGTATTAAGCACCGTCACTCCCTTCTTGATGGCCAAACCAGACCTTGGACGCACCTGCGCC